>JBDLSU010000421.1:0-9714 GCA_039799405.1 Pseudomonadota bacterium
GGGGTCGATGCGCTGTTTTTTAACCACGATTATGAACCGGCCGCAATCGCGCGCGACGCCAGCGTCAGCCACGCCTTGCAACAGGCCGGGCGCGCGGTTTTCAGTTTCAAGGATCAGGTGATTTATGAAAAGAACCAGATTCTTACCCAGTCCGGCACGCCGTTTTCGGTATTTACCCCCTACAAAAACGCCTGGCTGAAACGCTTGCAGCAGGAAGGCTTGCACCACCATGCTTGCCAGGCCAAACCCGGGCAATGGCTGCAGATTGAGGGTGAAATCGTGCCCACACTGCCCGAACTGGGGTTTGAGGCAATCGACATCGCTTATCTGCACCCCGGCATGCAGGGCGCGCAAACGCTGTGGCAAAACTTTCAACAGCGCCTTAGTGAATATGGCGAGCGGCGCGATTTTCCGGCGCGCAAGGGGCCATCTTACCTGTCGGTGCATTTGCGCTTTGGCACCATTTCGATCCGGCAACTGGTTTTGCATGCCTGGCAGCATGGTAGCGAAGGCAGCAGCAGTGTCTGGTTGTCGGAACTGATCTGGCGCGAATTTTACGCCATGATTTTATTTACTCACCCGCATGTGGCCGAACGCGCCTTCAAACCCGCTTACGATGCCATTCAATGGGAAAGTGGCGCGCTGGCGCAAAGCCGTTTTGAAGCCTGGTGTCAGGGCCAGACTGGTTACCCGCTGGTCGATGCCGCTATGCTGCAACTTAATCGCACCGGCTATATGCACAACCGCTTGCGCATGGTGACGGCCAGTTTTTTGATCAAGGATTGCGGCATCGACTGGCGCTGGGGCGAAGCGTATTTCGCCACCCATCTGAATGATTTTGATCTGGCTGCCAACAACGGCGGCTGGCAGTGGTGTGCCTCTTCCGGTTGCGATGCGCAGCCGTATTTCCGCATCTTCAACCCGATTACGCAATCGCAAAAATTTGATGAACAGGGCGAATTTATCGTGCGCTATTTGCCACAACTGGCCGCTCTGGCACCGAAGTACCGCCACGCGCCATGGCTGGCCCCGGTGAGCGAACTGGCACGCGCAAAACTGTTGCTGGGGCAAGATTATCCGCTGCCGATTCTGCAACATGATGTAGCGCGGCAAGCCACGCTGGCGCGTTACGCGGTGGTCAAGGCAGACGACCAGAGTGGCCGAAACATTGCGCTTGCTTTGTAAAGGTCATCCATCTGTGGCAGCCAGAGCCAAGGGGTGCCGATGATACAATAACTGTCCATCCAATCCGCGAGAGCCCGCCATGAATACCCGCACCGAACGCGACACCTTTGGCCCGATTGAAGTCCCGGCAAACCAACTGTGGGGCGCGCAAACCCAGCGTTCCTTGCAATTTTTCGCCATTTCCAGCGAACGCATGCCGCCCGAATTGATCCATGCGCTGGCCCTGAGCAAACGCGCCTGCGCCAAGGTAAATGCCGAACTCGGTTTGCTGGGCGCAGAAAAAAGCGCCGCCATCCAGCAAGCAGCCAGCGAAGTGCTGGCGCAGCAGCATGAGACAGAATTTCCACTGTCGCTGTGGCAAACCGGTTCCGGCACCCAGAGCAATATGAATATGAACGAAGTGCTGGCCAACCGCGCCTCCGAACTATTGGGCGGCGAACGCGGCATGGCGCGGCGGGTACACCCGAATGACGACATCAACCTGGGCCAGTCTTCCAACGATATCTTCCCCACCGCCATGCATGTGGCAGCCAGCCTGACGTTGGCGCAGGCGCTGCTACCGGCACTGAATCAATTGCGCAGCACGCTGCAGACCAAAAGCGACGAATTTGCCGACATCGTCAAAATTGGCCGCACCCATCTGCAAGACGCCACCCCGCTCACGCTGGGACAGGAATTTTCCGGCTATGTGGCGCAACTTGATCTGGCCGAAGCCAGCCTGCGCGCCTGCCAGCCGCAACTGGCACAACTGGCGGTCGGTGGCACTGCGGTTGGCACCGGCCTGAATGCGCATCCGGAATTTGGCGCACGGGTGGCGCAAGAGCTGGCGCAGCAAAGCGGCATCCCGTTTGTGAGCGCCAGCAATAAATTTGCCGCCCTGGCCGGACACGAAGCCATGCTGGCCGCGCATGGTGCGCTGAAAACCCTGGCGGCAAGTCTGATGAAAATCGCCAACGATGTGCGCTGGCTGGCTTCCGGCCCGCGCTCGGGGCTGGGTGAAATCAATATCCCGGAAAACGAACCTGGCAGCTCGATCATGCCGGGCAAAGTCAACCCGACCCAGTGCGAAGCGCTGACCATGCTGTGCTGCCAGGTGTTTGGCAATGATGTCGCCATCAATTTTGGCGGTGCCAGCGGCAATTTTGAGTTGAATGTGTACAAACCGCTGATTGCCCACAATTTTTTGCAAAGCGTGCGCCTGCTGGCCGATGGCATGGCCAGTTTTGAGCGCCACTGCGTGCAAGGCATCAGCCCGAACCGCGAGCGCATAGATGAATTAATGCAGCGCTCGCTGATGCTGGTAACCGCCCTGGCACCGCATATTGGCTATGACAAAGCAGCGCAAATTGCCAAACAGGCGCATAAAGATGGCAGCACCCTCAGACAAACCGCGATGGCGCTGGGCTATGTGACGGCCGAACAGTTTGAACAATGGGTACAACCGCTGCAAATGACCCAGCCGGGTTTGTAAGGCCAGCCCATGCTTGATAACCACCTGAACACCGCGCTGGCTGCGGCCAAAATCTTCAGCGCCACCACCCGCAAAGTATTGGGCAGCGACCACGCCGAAACCCTGATTGCCTCAATTGCCCGCAGCGCTGGTTCGCTGATGTACAAAAGCTTCAATTTTGACCACGACATTGCAGCGGGTACCCGCGTGATGTCGGAACAAGCCAATCAGTATGGTCCGCAAATGATGGATCTGATGCTGACCACGCTACAAAAGCTGGGCCACAACGTGCGCGAAGCCGATATCAACCCGGACTTTGCCAGCGGTGAATCGTCCCACATCAGCCTGCAACAGGCGCAGGAGCAATTGCTGCCGTTTTTTCTGACCTATTGCGAAGCCTCAAAGATGTCGCACTTTGAAGCCGCATTGGCCGCCGCCATGGCGACCGGTATCACCATCTTTGAGTGCCGCGAAACGCTGGCACCGGAACAAGGGGCCAGCATTGCGGTGTTTGGTTTTGTTGAAGGCAGCAAGACTGCGCCTTGGCCCGAACCTGCTAATTCGGCCAAATCAACCGAAGCGCAGCCAGGCAAAAGCAGCGCGCCGAAGAAGTGGTATCAGTTGTGGTAAATGATCAACTGCTGCAAATACACTGTTCGGCTGGTTCTACGATTGACAAGGCAGCGGTGAATGTGAAACACAATTGAAATTCTAAAGGTGAACAAATGGAAACACTATTGGGGCTCATCATTGGAACAGGCTTGTCCGCCGCCTGCGGTTTCCGGGTGTTTGTGCCCTTGCTTGGCACCAGTATCGCCGCCATGAGCGGCCACCTGCATCTGGCCCAGGGCTTTGAATGGGTCGGCAGTTGGCCTGCCTTGGTGGCGTTCTCACTGGCCACGCTGCTGGAAGTGGTGGCGTATTTTATTCCCTGGTTTGACCATGTGATGGACAGCATCGCCGCACCGGCTGCGGTGGTGGCTGGCACCGTTTTGACGGCTTCGCTGGTGGGTGATGTATCGCCGTTCTTGCGCTGGTCGCTGGCGATTATTGCGGGTGGTGCGGTAGCTGGCACTACCCAACTTGGCACCATGGCGCTACGCACGGTATCGAGCGCGTTCACCGGTGGCATCGGTAATCCGGAGGTATCGGCGGGGGAACTGGCTGGCTCGACTGTGATGACGCTGCTGGCGTTGTTTTTATCGGTAGTCGGCTTTATTTTGGCCGTGGTGATTTGCCTGCTGGCGCTGAAGTCGCTGCGCAAGAAGCGACTTGCTGCCAGCACTTAAGCCGGGCCGGTGTGGTCGAACATAGAAAATTCTGCCTTGGCTCAAGCAGGTTTACCCAGATCCAATCCCAGCAGCGCCCTGGCCTGGGCCTCGGTAAAGCCATTTTGGATCAGGGAATTAACGGCCCTGGTGTTGGCTTCATTCATACCTTCTTGCTTGCCAATTTCTTTACCAATTTCTTTACCAATTTCTTTACCAATTTCTGTGCCCATTTCCTTGCCACGTGCTTCCCCACGCTTTTCCGCCGCGTTAATTTCAGTGCGCTCGGTCATCAAGGCCCTTTCGCGCACCTCGGCCAGGCGACGGGTTTCTTCATCGGCCGACAATGCCTTCAGCTTGCGCATGGCTTCGCGCACCGGTGGGTAGGCAATTTGGTTCATGATGTCTGGCTCCTTCCAATGTTGAAAATACTTGACCCATGCTGCCATGGCCGACAAATCGGCGGCTGACCAAGTCCGCAGTTGGCTACCCGGCATAAGGCGATCAGATTTTGATAATTCTACAATATAGAGTTGCAGTTCGCTACCCAGTCTGACGGACGGGTTGATGCTGTCGCGCATTTCAAAGCACCAGCTTGCCTGTTCCTGGTCAGGAAACAGATCATACACCAGCAAATGGATGCCGATCACTGGTTTGAGCTTGGCGTAATCGACACCCGACTTTAGCTGTGTGCCGAGTGTTTTGGACAGGTAGACCATACTGCGGGCGCTCCATCTTTCGCGGCGGCTCATTTGCATTTCGATGTTGAATAAATTGCCGTGCTGGTCTTTGGCCAGAATATCGAGTTCGATATATTTGCCGTTCAGCTCCGATGCGGCAATCTGTGGGTTGTGTACGCTGACCACGGTAACGGGTGGCTCGCTGGCGCGCACGGCGTTGATCAGGTCGCTTAACAGAGGGAGAGATTGGACGAACAGTCGCTTGAAAACATAATCGTTGCGCGGGTCGAGCAAGGCATGGTTCATTTTCGCACCTGTTGGCATGGAAGGTTAGTGTGGCGAATGACTGTTTATTTTAACAGTCATATTTCACTGGATGCACAAACAGTTCAGGGAAATTTTTGCGATCAAAACGGCGCGGCGATTTATTTCATGACTTTCAAGCGCCAGGCGCATACACCAGCCTGGCCTCGATCCGGCATCTCAGGCCAACAAGCCCTGGCGCAACAGCATTGGCGTCATGCCGGTCCAGCGTTTGAATGAACGGCGAAAATTATTGGCGTCATGAAAGCCCAGGTAATTTGCCACCGCTTCATTATCGAAGCCTTCGGTATGGAACAAATGCAAGGCCACATGGGTGCGCACTTTATCCAGCTCCGCCTGAAAATGACTGCCATGGCCAGCCAGATGGCGCTTCAGGGTGGCCGGGCTAACGCCGAAATCGCGGGCGGTTTGTTCCAGTGTCGGGGCCAGGCGAATTTGTTGCAACAAATAGTCATACAACGCGGCCAAAATTCCCACCGCTGGTGCGGCATCACATTGCTGTAATGCCACCGCCGCCATGGCATTGCCACGCGGCCAGGCTTGATCCAGCCAGCGGGCATCGAGCAGCATTGCATCCAACTGGCAATTGAAACGCAAATCGCTGCCCAGATGCACCTGGTGTTGCTCGCTGTAACGCGGTGCCGTGCGGTTAAAGCAAAACGTCCAGGGCAGGCGCACGCCACTGAGCCAGCGGCACATGCCCACCATGGCCGCCATATGCATTTCCACCAAAAAACCATGCATGCGTCCGGCACCAAAGCTATCCACCCAATACAGCACCACCAGCTTGCCTTCCTGACGCCAGCGTGGACTCAGCAAGGGGCAAAGTGCTTGCGCCAATTGCTGCAATAAATCGAGCGCGTGCCGCAAACTGGTGGCGTGTTGCAGGGCTTGACTGTGATTGCCGTAATGGCCGGGTAGCATTTGTTGCCCGAGCATGAAGCTGGTATCGGCAGCAGCACCAGCCGCCGCCACGTTGGACAGCAAACGCACATATTGCTGCGCCGAAATCAGTTTGCCCGGGGCCGGCAATTGATGGTCGGCAAGACCGGTATCGCGCAGCAGCCCGGCCTGATCCAGCTCGCGGCTGCGCGCGTAATCCAGCACCAGCGCGGCCTGATGTTGCGCCACGATGGCGGCATCGCCCGCTTGCAGATAGCGCCTCATGCTGCGGCCAGTTGATGGATCCCGCCAGCACTCAGGCCAGGGGCCGGGCGCGCCAGTTGCGCCGACAGCGTACTGAGTAACTGGGCCGCATCACCCAGGGCCGGGCATTGTACGTGGCGCATGCTGAGCTTGATCACCGCCTGTCCGGTATGGTGTCGCAAGCTGCTGACGGCCAGGCATAAATGATCGCAGGCGGCACGCGCTTCGCTTACGCTCAGGTCGGGCATCAACACCACAAAGCGATCACCCGCATAGCGACATAGCAAATCCTGCGGCCGCAAATTCAACAACAACAAATGGCTCAAGGCCTGCAGTACTTTGTCCCCTTCGGCCTGGCCGTAAGTGCGATTGATCTGGTGGAAGCTGTCCACGTCCAGCATCGCCAACACGGCACTCTGGCCGGATTCACCCAGGCGGGCTTGTTCATGCATGATTTGCTGGCGCAAATAATCGGCGTCCTGCAATTGGGTCAGGTGGTCAAACCCACGGTGGCTGCGAAATACCCGCTCGCGTTTTTGCAGATGCTGATTCAGCACGAATTGTTCTTGCCGCCAATAGAACAGGCCCAGTGTCAGGGTCAGCATGCCCCCCAGGCTGAAGCCTCCCTCCAGCACATGGTGCCAAAGCTGGCCTTTGCCGACCACAAAAAATTCATCCATGCAGTCGGCAAATGCCCCCAGCATAATCCCGGCCAGACCGAGCACCAGCAAGCGCGTTACGCGTCCCGCCGGGCGGCTGCTGACCACCATGATCAGCCATACCAGTGCCATCAGCGCCGCGCCGCCTTCGCTGATCACATCGATCCAGTCACGCTGCGCTTTTGGCTGCCCCAGGCTGGCATTCGTGGCAGCAGCAATTTTGCTGGCGTGAGTTTCAGCGACAGCACCCGCCCCACCTTGAGCGGCCCGGCCAGTTTGCAAAACCCGGCCAGCTACAACCTGACCGGCATTACCTTGCAGGCACGCGCCAGCCAGGATCAGGAACACCATCTGCGCTGGGATCTGAGCCGCAAATTTGCCCTGGGCGAGAGTGATACCACGCTCAAGTTTGGCAGCAAATGGAGCCGCCGCGAAAAGCAAAACGATACCGAACAATGGGCGTACAACAGCAACAAAGTGGGCAACCCGAATTACTGGGGAGCCGGGCCGACCAGTCTGGCCAACTTCATCCAGGGGCCGCTGGATTATCCCTTCGCCACGCTCGGCCCCGGCATCAACCCGACCCTGATCCGCGAGCGCGTCGCCAATCTGGAACGCGCCCCGGCGCGCCTGTTGCAAGAATCGGTATTAAACGACTACCGCATGCACGAAGATATCGATGCCGCCTATCTGCAAAGTTCTACCACGCTCGGTAATTGGCAGGTATTGCTCGGGCTACGCTATGAACATAGCGCTTTTTCAGCGCGCGGCAATCAGGTGCAAGGCAGCACCATCAGTGCCATCAGCCGCGAGCGCAGCTTTGGTAACTGGCTGCCGAATCTGCAAATGCGCTATGATCTGGCGCAACATACCAGCATACGCGCAGCGTTGACCCATTCGGTGGTGCGTGCCAATTTCAGTCAACTGGCACCAGGCATCAATCTGGTCAGCAATACCGAGGCCGTGATTGGCAACCCGGATTTGAAACCGCTGCAGGCGCGTAATCTGGATCTGGGGATGGAGCATCTATTGGGGCGCGAAGGTGCCATTTCGGCCTATGTATTTAACAAGGACATTAAAAACTTCACCTACACCACCGATCTGGCCGGGAGCGGCCCATGGGCCAATTACAGCAGTGCCGTCAGCTATGCCAACGGCGATACGGCGCGCCTTTCCGGGCTGGAATTATCGTATTCGCAGGCTTTGCGCATGCTGCCCGCGCCCTGGAATGGTGTGATTCTGGGTGCCAATGCCACCTTCACCCAGGCCCATGCCAACATCAGCCGCTTCGATAAAGCCAGTGGCCGCAGCTTGTCGCGCCAGATCAGTCTGCCAGGGCAATCGCGCCGGATGCTGAATCTGACCGTGGGTTATGAAACCGGCCCGGTTTCGGCACGCCTGGCACTCAATTACAAATCACCCTACTTGCTGGAACTGGGGAACGATATACTCAACCCGGCGCAAGACCGGATCGTGGACCAGCAAAAACAACTGGATTTTTCACTGTCCTACCAGCTCACGCCCAAGCTGCAACTGCTGCTGGAAGGCAGCAATTTGAACAATGAAAAATACTATGTCTACCAGGGTAGCAAGCCCTTGAATGCGCAATATGAAGCTTATGGCCGCACCTGGAAAATCAGTCTGAAAGCGAGTGTATTTTGAAAACCCTTTTTTCTACCATGACGATGCTGCCTGACTTGGCGGCCAGCTTGAGCGTCGCAGGTCTGCTGCTCGTTGCCAGCGCCAGCGGCCTGGCGACCCCCGCCAGCCCCACCAGCCCCGCCCCGGCAAGCACACTACCGTCCAGCCTGGATAAGGCCCAGGAACTGGCCCCCCTGCCTGATGGTGGCTGGCTGGCGCTGGACAAGCGCGGCTTGACCCTGTACGACGCAGCTGGAAAAAAACGCACCACGCTGGCAATGCGCGCCAAGCAACTGGATGTACGCAGCGACGGGCCAGGCGTGCTGGCGGTAGTGCTCGATTCCGATATCCAGCACGCACAAAGCCTGCAGATTGATCTGGCCACTGGCCGGATCGGCCAGCCACAAGCCTTGCCACAACAGACGTTTGCGCTGGAATCACTCTGCCTGTTTCGCGACCAACAGCAATTAAACCAGTTGTTTGTGATCGGCAAAGACGGCCAGGCCGAACAATGGCTGCTGGCTGGCGACGCGCCGCGTCTGATTCGCAAACTGGCGCTGCCCCCCCCATGCCCAACATTGCCGGGTCGATGATGCGCGCCATCTGCTGTATGTCAGTGAAGCCGACATCGGGCTTTGGGCCTATGAAGCCCAAAGCGAAGCGGCCCCGGCGCGCAGCCCGGTGGTATTGAGCCGCCCGTATGGCCGCTTGCCTGCTGCGCCCGGCGCATTTGCGGTACGACCCGATGGTTTGGCTGTACTAAGCGCCGATGGCAGCAGCCTGCACCTGCTGCTGGAGAAAAACCGGGTCTGGCAATGGCAGCGAGTCCCCCATCAAGCGGGCGTGCCAGCCAAGGCGCAGGCTTTGCTGGTGCGTGGCAACGATGTGTGGGTTCATAACGAGCGCAGTAAAACCTGGCAACTGGCACTGTCCCGCCCCGCCACACCGGTGGTGCCGGATAAGGCGGTGGTAGTGCAACCGCAGCAACAAACTGCGCTGATGCCACGCCTGGGCGATGCCGCCGACGACCCGGCCATCTGGGTTCACCCGCAGGATGCGCGCTTGTCGCGCGTGCTCGGCACCAACAAAAAACAGGGCCTGATCAGTTACGACATGCAAGGGCAGCAAGTGCAATTGCTGGAAGTGGGCCGCCTCAACAATGTCGATCTGCGCCAGCGCGTCAAATTTGGCGCGGAGGATGGGCGCAGCGTCGATCTGGCAGTTGCCAGCAATCGCGATGACAATAGCGTGATGTTGTTCGATATCGCTGCCGATGGCAAGATCAGCGAAGTTGCGCGCTTTGCCACCGGGCTGGACAAAATCTATGGCATTTGCAGCGGTCAACCCAAAGAGGGCGGCTT
>JBDLSU010000422.1:0-3655 GCA_039799405.1 Pseudomonadota bacterium
ACGCCACAAATTGTCTTCCAGCCCGACCCGCACCCCGTGCCCCAGCACCGCGCCCAGCGCATTGGCTTGTTGCTGGAAGCGGCCAATGCCACCCAAAGACCAGATCGACCCGGCCGGTAGATCGGCAATAATGGTGGACAAATGCAGCAAATTCATTTGTGCGGTGGCGGGGTTGCCGAGCAGGATGTTGAAGTAATACGGTGCTTTGACCAGGCCTTTGTCGATCAGGATTTTGGCGTAATTGACCATGCCCAGATCAAATACTTCCAGTTCTGGTTTGATATCCCGCTCTTGCATGATTTGCGCCAGCCGCATGATGGTTTGTGGCGAATTGGTGCTGGCATTGGCGGAAAAATTCATCGAGCCCAGGGTCAGGCTGGCCATGTCCGGTTTGGCTGCGCCTTCCAGCAGCAAGGGCGCGGCACGTTTTTCCACGTCCGGTTGCAAGCGGCCGCTGGTACTGACAATGATCACCAGATCCCGGTTTTGCGCACGAATACGGCGGATGATATCGGCGTAAATCTCCGGGCTTTCGGTCGGCGTTTCATCCGGCAGGCGGGCATGCAAATGGGCCATGCTGACCCCCATTTCGGCGCATACCAGTACATTCTGCGCAATCGCTTCGGGCGTGAGTGGAACATGGGGCGATTGTCTGGAGCCTGGCACCATGCCGGTAGGTGCCAGATTAATGATCAGCGGTGTCATTGTTGTCGATTGATGAAAGAAGTGGTGCGGTATTCTACCCGAAGCCGGGCCGGGTGTGGTATCGACACTGATGTCAGCCATAATTCTTCTGGAATAATTTGTAATGCTGTTGCAACAAGTTGTCATCCGGGGTTTTCTTCAACAGCGACATGAAATGCCGTTCCGCGCCATTGATGTCATTGGTCTGCAAATACAGATCCAGCAGCCGCCATTCCAGATCACTACGTTGCGGTGCCAGTTGCAAAGCTTTTTCATACAGCGGCGCGGCCGCTTCCAGCCAGGCCATTTCATAGTGCAGCCATTCGGCCAGCTTGACAAAATGGTCGGCGTTTTGCGGCTGGCGTGCGACCATGTTTTCGGCCTGGGTGATCGATTTAACCAGTTTGCTGGTCATGTCGATCAAGGCTGGCGGCTGGCTGCGGTTCTGGTACACCCCGCTATCGGTCGGCCAGGCAAAAGCATACGGCGTCACCATGTATTTGGGGCGGTAACTGCCATCGGCACCCTGGATGAAATAGGCTTGGGCCTTGGCTTCATCCACCAGCCATTGGCCGCGCTCATTTTTGCGCATCAACACCGGTTGCGCCGGGCCGGTAAACAGCACCACAGCCAGTGCCCCTTGCTCGACAATCCGGTGCGGCAGGCTATTCTGGTAGCCGCTGTGCAGACGCTGCAAATACCCGGCCGCCCGTGGCCGGTCGATCCGGTAGAAGCGGCTGCCTTCGGTCAGCAGCGGCAATAGCGGCGTACCCAGCCCCAGTTGCAGCGAGCGCAAATAGCGCTGCAGCACGATCGCCGCCTGTTTGTCGGGCTGCATCTCGCGTTCCAGTTGTGGCAGTAGCGCAGGCAAATCGCGCCACAATTGATCGGCGGTGGCCGCATAGCCGCGCCCGGTGCTGCCGCCGTGGCTGGCGAAGTATTGGGTCATGGCATGGCTGTTGTCGGGTTGCGGTAGCAAAATCTCGCTCATTTGCCCGCTCTTTTTAAATTCCAGGTAGTGCGCACTCATGGCCGGAATAATTTCGGTCAAAAAATCGCGCTGCGCAAACGGGGCATTCGAGAGCATGAAGCTGCGTCCGGCTTGTTCCAGCCTTGCCAGCCAGTTGTCCGGAAATACCTTGACCAATTTGGGATCGACCATGATTTTGAACAAATGCTCTTGCTCCGACCAGATCAGCAGTACCGCATTGTGTTGTTCTTGCTGGCCCAGCCGTAATTCCTTGAAATTTTTGGCCGCTTGCTGCTCAATCGTCACATCTTTGGGCAACTGGTTTTGTAAAATCAGGCCCAGTTGAATCTTGGTACGATCCTGAAAGGCGCGAATCGAGGCGCGCAAGGCGCGGTCATATTTGTGATTACTGGATTGGTTGAGCAGGCCGGAGGCGGGCATTACCAGGGCCGGAGGTCGTTTGATGGTGTACCAGAAATAGCCACCCAGCAGCAAAATCAGTAGCAATGCACTGCTATTGATGCGCCATGCCAGCTTGCTCATAAAACCTTCCTGCACCGGGCAAGGCGCTCGCAGGCGGTACAGGGCGGCATGGCTAAAAGCATTACTTTCATCGCGTTGACTCGGGTTTTTGAAAGGGCGGAAATCGGGGTGATACCGAACACGGGACTGATTATACAATTATGCGCTGGAATGCGGTGCGACAGTTCTTGTCGGCGGCTGGGCCGGGTGTGGCAAATTGGTGAGTGCAAGCGGCTTGGCTTGATCGAAATGCACGTCAAAATACTATCGTTCCGTGGCAAATCAAGACATTTGATACCAGAAAACCCTACTTGCGGCCGGGTTGCAAAAAAAAGCTGGGGAATCACCCTGCCTGAGCCGATTTGTTCTTGTTTTTGGGCAAAATCTGCGCCTATAATCAAATCATCTGCCACTGTCATTTTTGACGTTTCAGGCATCTGCAACACGGGTTAATTTGATCGAATCAGTCTGGTTTTGGGGGCGAAATGGATTTGGCACATTTGAAGGTAGGTACACGACTGGGCTTGGGTTTTGCCCTGGTGCTACTTTTGCTGGTTGCTGCAATTGGCCTTGGCATCAACAATATGGCGCAAATCGAACACCGCCTCGATCGTGTTGTCACGGTCAATAATGTGGTGACCCGGCTGGTGATCGATATGCGGGCCTATATCAGCGAGCGCACCCAGTCATTGCGCACACTGACCCTGATGACCGATGCCGATGACATGGCCCCGGAAATGGCGCGCGTCAAGGAATTTACCCGCAAATATGATGAAGCCCAGAAAAAACTGGAAGCCAAGTTTGCCACGGAAGGCTCGGAAGAAGAAAAAAACCTGTTGAACCAGATCAAGCAATTTCAGGCCCAGGCCATGCCGGCCATTGAAAAAGCCTCGGCCCTGTGGCAAAGCAACCAGGCCGAACAGGCCACCAAAGTGATGCGCAAGGAAGTGCGCCCGGTGCAAACCAAATGGATCGAGACGCTCGACAAGCTGGCGGCACTGGAAGACAAACTCAATTCCCAGGTGCAGGGCGAATCCGAAATTGCGTTCCAGCGCGCCCGCAACTTCATGCTTGGCCTGGGTGTCATGGCGCTGGCAATGGGGATTGCGGCGGCGGTGGTCATCACCCGTGGCCTGTTGAACCGGCTCGGGGGCGAACCGGAATACACCGCCCACATTGCCAAGCGCATTGCCTTTGGCGATCTGGCCACCAAGATCGAAACCAAGCCTGACGATACCGACAGCCTGTTGCTGGAAATGAAAGGCATGCGCGACAGCCTGGTTGGCATCGTCGGACAAGTGCGGGTGGGCACTGAAATGATCGGCACCGCATCGCACGAAATTGCCGATGGCAATGCCGACCTGTCGCACCGCACCGACGCCCAGACCACCGCGCTGGAAAAAATCGCCCTGGCCATGGATGACCTGACCAAGACCGTGAAGCAAAACGCGGTACATGCGCGTGAAGCCAATTTGCTGG
>JBDLSU010000423.1:0-2901 GCA_039799405.1 Pseudomonadota bacterium
ATCGCAACGGATTTCGACCTGATTGGCAAATTCGGTGCGTACCAGGTTGACGGTGGCTTGCAGGCTGTCGGCCACCGCCACGGTTTTCCAGGCGGCTTCGTCCAGCCGTGAGAAGGTGCGCAAATCGCGTACCAGATCGCGAATGCGGCGGGTGCCTTCGCTAATGGTGGCAAGCGACTGTTTCATTTTGTCGAAGTGGATTTGCAGGGCGGCAACCAGTTCCGGCGGCGCGTCGTCGCCAGCCAGTTCCAGCAAAAAGCGTTGCAGATCGGCCAGCTCGGTGGACAAGTTATAGGCCCCGACATGGGCAAAGTTGGAGGGGTTGTTAATTTCATGGGCAATACCCGCCGTCAGGGTGCCGAGTGAGGCCAGTTTTTCCTGATGGATTAACTGGGCCTGGGCATCACCCAGCCGCGACAGGGTCTGTGCGTTGGAGAGTGCAATCGCCCCATACGCGCACAGGGTGCGGCAAATTAACAGCTCGCGCTCGCCATAGGCAAAACGGCGGTCGGACTGGATCGACATCACTCCCAGCAAATGCTGGTCAACGACCAGCGGTGAAAACAATACGGTAAGCATCAGGCGGGTGCCGGGAATCTGGCTGGGGTCGATCTGATCCGGCGCAAAGTCGAGCAAGACATCGCGCTTTTCGCGCGCCACCCGTGCCGCATTCGAGGTAGGAGAATCGAGCGGAATCTGCAAACCTTGCAGTTCTTTGCCATCTTCGCGGCCAAATACCAGCTCCAGCCCATCGCCAGCGCGATTGATCCGGTAAATGGTGATTGAGGTAACATCGAGCAAGCTGCCGACGTATTGGTACAGGGTATTGAAGACCCGGCTGGCATCCAGATGGCCGGTAATTTCGCGCCCGACATCGCCCAGTTGGCGCAAGGTTTCGACTGATGCGGCCAAACCCTGGTTGGCGGCGACCAATTCAGTTTGTTTTTGATTCAATTCAAACGTGCGTTGTTGCACCTGGTTTTCCAGTGCTTGCTGGGCTTGTTTCAAATAACGGGTGCGCAATTGCACCATGCCAAAAAACGCCAGCACCACGACGACAAACAAAATCGCATGCCACCACCAGCTTTGATACCAGGCGGGTAAAACCAGGACCGGCAAGACCCGCACTGGTTCGCTCCACACGCCATTGCGATTGGAGCCACGTAACAGCAAGCGGTACTGGCCCGGAGGCAAATTGGTGTACGATGCCAGCCGCCGGGTCGGGTCGCTGTCGATCCAGTCTTTGTCATAGCCTTCCAGCTTGTAGGCATAGCGATTGCGCTCCGGCGCGGAATAATCGAGCGCAGAAAATTCAACCGCAAAGCTATTGGCCCCG
Organism: Pseudomonadota bacterium; assembly: GCA_039799405.1. Taxonomy (GTDB): domain Bacteria; phylum Pseudomonadota; class Gammaproteobacteria; order Burkholderiales; family Burkholderiaceae_D; genus CAMBDR01. The sequence goes on from JBDLSU010000423.1 coordinate 1,337, forward strand.
GGCGTAATGGTCAGGGCGTCACGATTGGGCAAGGTTTTGGCACCCACCTGCATTTGCGTAATCACCACCGGTGGCCGAAATTTCCATTCTTGCAGCCGTTCCGGCCGCACCACGGTCAAACCGCGTGCCCCACCAAACACCAGCGCACCGTCCGGGGTGGTGTCACCGGCATTGGAAAAATAGGCCGATATCGCCACGCCATCGGCCCGGTTGAGCGCGCGCACCTGGTTTTTTTGCGGATCGATCAGCGCCATACCGGCATCAGTAGAGACCCAGATGCGGCCGCCCTGATCTGTCATCATTTTGTTTGCCATGGCATTGGGCAAGCCTTCGGACAAGCCAAAATGGCGCAAATGCTGATCAGGCTGTTTGGACAGCGGGTCAGGCACCAGTGTTACGCCCCCACCCTGGGTGGCAATCCATAACTGGCCTTTGGCATCAAATAGCAGGCTGGAAATATAGCCATGGACGTGATCCTGGTGTTGATTTTTAAAGTTCAGATTGCGTAAGCTGGCACCTTGCGGGTCCAGCAGGAACAAGCCTGCGTCCAGCGTACCGATCCATAGCATGCCACGCGCATCGCGATTGATCACGGTGATGTATTTGCGATTGAGTGCTTCGGCGGCGGCAAAGCGCTGCAAGGGGCCAAATGGCCTGGCATGCAAGTCCAGCCACCAAAATCCCTCGCCGGTACCCACCCACAGGCGCTTGCCATCAAGATGCAATGCCATTACCACCAGGCCCGGTTTGGCTCCGCTGAACTGCAAGCGCTGCAAAGGGGCCGTGGCGTGGCTTCGCCGATACAAGCCATTATCCGTCCCGATAAATACGGTGCCATCGGGCAGGCGTGCAAAGCTGCGTACACTTTGCTCTGGCAGGCGCGCATCGGGCTGGCTGGCATCGGCCACCAGCGAACTGAACTGACGCTTGCTGGCATCGATAATATCGACGCCTCTGGTGGGCGAACCCAGCCATAGCGATCCATCCGGATTGGAAAATACCGATGAGACCGCGATATCTCGCAACGTGTTGGGACGCCCACTGTTGCCAAACACGGTATGAATGGCACGCTGATTGGGATCATGGTAGTTCAGCCCGAGCTGCCCACCAACCCAGATCAAACCAGACCGATCCCGCAGCATGGCAAACACGGTATTGGATGCAAGGCTGCTGGCAATGCTGGCTTCATGCTTCATCCATTGCACCTGCATGGCACGGGTATCGAAACGTGCCACGCCGTGCGCGTTGGTGCCAACCCAGAGTTCACCTGGCACTGTCTCTTGCAGCGCACCGATTTTTTCTTGCGCCAATCCGGACGCCTGGGCAAAAGGCAGAGGCAGGGTTTGTAATTGTGCCTGGCCTGGTTCGATGAAAAACAAGCCAGCATCACAGCCAACCCAGATCCGCCCGTCAGCGCTTTGCAGCAAGCGCTCCACCGATTTGGCGGCCCCGGCGGCAGGCGGAAACGGCAGCGTAACGAACTGCTTGCCCTCCAGATAGGCCAGCCCCTGGCTGCTGCCAATCCAGAGCCGCCCCTGTTTGTCGCGTAACAAGACGCGCACCAC
>JBDLSU010000424.1:0-3316 GCA_039799405.1 Pseudomonadota bacterium
CTTACTGAGTCGTTGCGCGCAATTAGCGATACGGGCCAATCGTCAATTCCTGTTTGATGTACCGGGCAATCTCAATGTCAGCGCGGCCATTACCTTTGTGACGCAATTGGGTTTGGATAACCATTATTGTCAGGCGTATTGGGCACCGCTTAAAGCCGATGATCCGGTCAATGGCGGCAAGGCCATCATTGGCACGGCGGGCATCAATGCAGGCTATCGTTGTGGCCGCAATGCGCAAACCAATAGCGCTGGCCTGGCCCCCAAGCATGTCCCGATTGCGGGCAAGCGCTGGAATGTGGCACGCACTGGCGTGATGCAATTGTCCAGTCCGGGCGATGCCGATCTGAACGATCTGGCGAACGCCAAAATCAACCCGGTGCTGTTTGAGGTATATGACGATGGCGGCATGTTTGCCTTCACCGACTCCTTGACTTGCGCTAAAACGGCGCTGTATCGCAAATTGATCAGCACCGCCGAAATCAGTAGCACGCTCGATGACATGATCGTGCGCTACGGCAAAGGTTTATCGCAAATGCCGCTGGAGCAAGGCATGGAAGCAATGAGCCGCTTCCTCAAAAAACTGCTCAAGGCCGCCAGAACCGCCGAATGGCTGGTGGCTTCCATCGACCTGGGCGACGACGGTTATGTCTTTAGCGTCACACGCAATGCAGCACGGCCTGCTGACCGTATGGATGTGAGCTACGGCTTTCACCCGAACGGCGTGACGCGCGCCATTTTTGTGACGCCGACACTCTATAACAACTAAGCACGCAGCAGCAACAGGCAAGCAAACAAGCAAACAAGCAAACATCAACAGAAAGCAAACCCATGCACTATTTACTAAGAGAAATCCCCGGTGGCGAGGCATTGTTAGAGGCAATGCGCCCGATACCGCCAGCACAGCGCTTCGATAGCGCCAAATGTACCGATGGCACCGCCTCAATGGATGCCTGCAACGAAGCAGCAGCCAGCTATGCGGTGGCTGATATTCGGCTCAAAGCAGTGGCGGCAGTTCATGAGTGGGCCGAAACCCAGGCCAGCGAGCTGGCAAGCGAAGGCTTGGCCTTGCGCTTTCAAGCCTTGATGATCGGTATTGCCGATGCTAACAAGGATGGTGAAATCTCGGATGCGGAAGAGGTGGTAATCGATACCGCCTACGATTGTGCATGGGATTATTTGGTCAGCAAAGGCGTATCAGACGACGATTGCGACTTGTTTTTAAGCGAACTCGATGACGATGCCGCTACCCGCGTGCAAGACTTGATCATTGCCGCCTTGCCTGATGGCGACGATGCGGTACAAGACGATATCAACGGCTTTGCCTTTGGCGATGAGGCCAATCAAGCGCTCTTTGATGCCGCCTACAAGATGCGTACCGTGTTTCAAGGTGGTAAAAAAATGCGCATGAAAAAACGCATCGCCGGTTATGTGCGCTTGTCGGCAGCGCAAAAGCTGGCGATTCGTAAAATGAACATGCGCTCGCACAGCCCTGAAGCCCAGGCGAAACGCATGAAATCACTCACAGCGCGCAAGCGCGCCACGAGATAAACCCATGGTGACGCGTCAAAGCAGCACGCAAGTGTTAGGGAGCCAGTGGGGTAACCTGAATGCCCATTTGATTGCGCGCTTTTTTCCGGTCAAGCGCAAGGATCAAGGCACTGGCTGGGAGCAAGATAGCCGCCGTTCTGTCACGGTGGCACAGGGGTATCAGGTTGATAACGGCCTGGAAGTGCATGCACCGATCAGTGATGGCAACCTGGATATGACGCTCAACTGGCATAGCCCGTTTGAAGGTGCAGGGGCTGATGCCAAAGCACCGGCCTTATCGGCGCAATTGCAATCGGGCGCGCTCACGCCAATCTTACAGGCGTTTCAAGGCTTGTTTGGTGTCAGTAATAGCAATCCCGCTGCGCTATCCGCCAATGACTTTTTAGAAAATGCCTTTGGCCGGACAGGCATCACCAAACTTAATTCCACCCAGGTATTTAACGGCATGCCAGCGATTCATTTTTCTGTGACGGCACATTTCCGGGCGTTCGGGAACGCCATTGATGAAGTACAAGCACCGATTCGTACCCTTGAAAGCTGGGCGGTGCCGCAGTTCCTATCCGAAAAAGGCTTGATTGCCGGTGCCATTTCCAGCACCGCCAAAGGCATTGAGACCTTGTTTCCCTCAAAAAGTCCGCAGTTAATCGGCATGCGCTATGCCGATATGTTGCTGATGCCACTGGTGATTGAGCGCGTATCGCGCCCCTTCACCGGGCCACGCACCGATAACGGCAACCTGGCCGCGTGTAGCGTCCAGCTTGACCTGGCGACTTTGGCCGCCTTTGATCAACGCGATATTGCAAGGATGTATCAATGATTCAATTTCCCCTGTTACGCACCCAGCGCCTGGAAATCCAGTTGCAAGAACTCACCATTGGCGATGAAATCGCCTTATGTCAATTTCCTGAGTGGGCGCATGAACAATCGCTATCCGCATTTTTACAAAGGGTAGTGGCAAAGGCCAATCCCTTGCTTGCCGATGGTTCCCCCGATCCGCGCGCCTGGAGCGTGGGTGAGCGCTTGCTGGTGCTGGCGCATTATTGCATCCGCACCCGTGAAGATGGCCCGGATTTCCCGCTGGCGGGCACCTATCCCTTGAGTCGCTATTTGGCACGCGCCCAGGATTGGCAAGCCGCGCCCAGCTTTGAGGCGATAGGCGACACCTGGACACTTCAGCCCTTGAGCGGTGCCGCCGCCGAAGCGCTTGAAGCAGCGCAAGCAGGCCGGGTGCATTGGGTGATGGGAGCGATGGCCGCACAACTAATGCGCACCCAGGATCAAGACCGGCCTGATCCGGTCAAGCATTTTGAGGGGTATCAAACCTGGTTAACGCGGCGCATTGCCACCATGGAACGCTTGTCCAGCTCGGATTTCACCATCCTGTTTGATGCCTTCATTCAGGCGCAGCAAACGCAGTTTCAATTTTTTAAGACCTGGTTCGATGACTCAGGCGTCATCATTTTACCGAAGGAGGCCGGGAGCGAAGCGCCCCCGGCGCGATTTCTCGTCACTTCCCACCTCGGCGAAGCAGCGCTCTCAATTGCAGGAAAATCATGCGGAATTGCTGGCGAACTTGTTTCTACAATTTAGCCGTGATTATGAAGTGTCATTGCGCATGCATCGCTCCAGCGTGAGCAGCTTGTTTAGCAGCCAAGCCTTTGCGCAATGGCAAAAGTCACGGGATGTCCATCAAAAAATCGACCTGGCCCAGATTGAACGGCTGGACATGGTGATTAAGTCGATAGGCAATTTAAGCAAGGCGTTAGCG
>JBDLSU010000425.1:0-4861 GCA_039799405.1 Pseudomonadota bacterium
TGGGCAAGGCCGGGTCGATGTGGTGGCTGTATACCTGGGTATTCTGGGTGGCGTTTCAATTACTGCTGATGGTGATTTACCCGAACTGGATCGCCCCGCTGTTCAATAAATTTACCCCATTGAGCGACGACAGCCTGCGCCAGCGGATTGAAGGGCTGATGCAGCGGGTCGGCTTCACCTCCAGCGGCTTGTTCGTGATGGATGGCTCCAAACGCAGCGCCCACGGCAATGCCTACTTTTCCGGTTTTGGCGCCAACAAGCGCATCGTCTTTTTTGACACCCTGCTCAGCCGTCTGGCACCACATGAGATTGAAGCAGTGCTGGCGCATGAACTGGGCCATTTCAAACTGAAACACATCGTCAAGCGCATGGTCTGGATCTTTTTACTCAGCCTGGGCTTTCTGGCGCTGCTCGGCTTTTTGAAAGAACAAACCTGGTTTTATAGCGGCCTGGGGGTAGAACCGCTGTTGCTGCGCCAGGGTAATGAAGGCATGGCCTTATTGCTGTTTGCGCTGTGTTTGCCCGTGTTCACCTTTGTGTTTTCGCCGCTGTCGTCACTCAGTTCGCGCAAGCATGAATTTGAAGCCGACGCCTTTGCCGCCAAGCACACCAAGGCCGACGATTTGATTTCGGCGCTGGTCAAAATGTATGAAGACAACGCCTCGACCCTGACCCCGGACCCGCTGCATTCAGCCTTTTACGATTCGCATCCACCGGCCAATATCCGTATCAATCATTTACATCAGCTCATGGAGAAGCCATGCTAAGTCATGCCCAACTGCTCACCGAAAAATGTGTCCACACCGAACAGGCGCTGGATTCAGCCAGCATCGACCACTATCTCAGCCAGGTAGCGGGCTGGCAACTGGAAGGCAACAAGCTGTGCAAAACCTATGCCTTCGGCAATTATTATGAAACGCTGGCCTTCGTCAACGGCATTGCCCTGATCATTCACCGCGAAGACCATCACCCGGAAATGATCGTCACCTATAACCGTTGCACCCTCAAGTTTGATACCCATTCAGTCAACGGCGGCAAAGGCGGGATTTCCACCAACGATTTTATTTGCGCCGCCAAGATCGACAAGCTGGCCCAATGAAGCCGAGCACCAAATCCAGCACCAAGCCGCCGCGCGCACAAGGCAAAGCCACCGCACCAGTTGCCAGTAGCGAACGCCAGATCGGCACCATCATCGCCGCCCATGGCCGCCACTATCTGGCGCAAATGGGCGCGCTGCGGCTGCAATGCGTCACGCGCGGCAAAAAAACCAATATTGCGGTGGGCGATGAAGTCGAACTGGTGCTCACGTCCAGCAATCAGGCGGTGATTGAAGATATTGTCGAACGGCGCACCCTGCTGTATCGCTCGGATCAATACAAATCCAAGCTGCTGGCCGCCAACGTGACCCAGCTATTCATCGTGGTCGCCACCGAACCCGGCTTTGCCGATGACCTGGTCTCGCGCGCGCTGGTGGCGGCGGAAGCGGCGGATATCAAGGTACATTTGCTGCTGAACAAAACCGACATCTACCCGGCGCTGCTCAAAAGCCGCGAACGGCTGGCCTTGTACCAGGGCCTGGGCTATAGCGTGCATGAAATTTCGGTACGCAAAGAACCGGATGCGGCGCGCGCCAAGTTGCTACCGCTGCTGACCGGCCAATCCTCGATTTTGATCGGCCAATCCGGCATGGGCAAATCGTCGCTGATCAATCTGTTGATTCCCGATGCCGATGCGGCGATCCGCGAAATTTCAGAAGCGCTCGATACCGGCAAACACACCACCACCTTCACCCGCCTGTACCACTTGCCCGAAGGCGGCATGCTGATCGATTCGCCCGGCTTTCAGGAGTTTGGCCTGTACCACCTGAGCGAAGGCATGCTGGAACGCGCCTTCCGCGAGTTTGCCCCGCATCTGGGTGGCTGCAAGTTCTACAATTGCCGCCATCTGAATGAACCGCACTGCGCGGTGCTGGGCGCGCTGGAAAAAGGGGAAATCAGCCGCATGCGCCATGATTTGTACCGGCAACTGGTGCATGAGACCGGGCAGACTTTGTATTAAGCCCTACAGCAATTGAACCGATTACCGCCACTTTGCTAAAATGCGCCAAGTATCAGCGATTATTGGAATTTGAACCTGGCATTGACTTACCACCTGACCTAGCGCAATGACTTCCATTCTGCCCATCAATATCGAAGACCTGTTGGCCCACCGTGGCGTTGAGTCAGCACGCGTGGAATTCAAGGCCAGTTGGGATGACAAAACCACGGGCAGCCAAATCATCCGTACCATTTGCGCTTTTGCCAATGATTTTCAAAACCTGAATGGCGGCTATATCGTGCTCGGTGTGGCGGAAACCAATGGCAAGGCCATCATGCCACCACAAGGCTTGTCGGACGCCGATCTGGAAGCGGCGCAACAATGGCTGCGTGGCCGTTGTAATGGCATCGATCCGGTGTATCAGCCGATTTTTTCGCCCGAATTCATTCAGGGCAGCAATATCCTGGTGATTTGGGTACCCGCCAGCCAGATTCGTCCTCATCAAGCAGCGCAGTCGGCAGAAAAAGGCGCAGCACGCAAGTTTTATATCCGGCTCGGCTCGGATACTGTTGATGCCGATACCCGCCCGGAATTAAAAACCCAGTTGTTACAATTGACAGCGCGGGTGCCGTTTGATGACCGCCGCGCCCAACACGCCAGCACCATGGACATACGGGAAACCAAGGTGCGGGAGTTTTTGCATGATGTGCGTAGCGCACTGGTGGATGAACCTGACACCAAAACCCTGTACCGCCACCTGCGGATTGCCGAACCGGTCAATGGACACGACCTGCCACGCAATATTGGCTTGTTATTTTTCAGCCAAAATCCAGAGCAGTGGTTTCCCGGCGCACGCATCGAAGTGGTGCAATTTGCGGCAGACGAATCGGGCAATGTGATCGAAGAAAAAATCTTCACCATGCGCCCGATCCATGAGCAATTACGTGAATGTCTGGCCTATCTGGATAATCTCTCGGTGCGTCAGATTGAAAAGCAAACCGACAGTTTTGAAGCGACCCATTGGCTCAATTATCCGGTGCTGGCGCTGCGCGAAGCGCTGGTCAACGCGGTCTACCACCGCTCTTACGAAGGCGAGCACGAGCCGATCAAGGTGTATTTGTATTCCGACCGGATGGAAATCATCAGCTACCCCGGCCCGGTACCTGGCATTTTACCAGCACATCTGGACGGGCAAGCGCCCCTGCCCCCGGTTCCTGCGCGCAATCGCCGCATTGGCGAATTACTCAAAGAATTAAAATTGGCTGAAGGCCGTGGCACTGGCATTGCCAAGGTACGACGTGCCATGGCACTCAATGGCTCACCACCTCCACGCTATGATTTTGACGAAGCACGCAGCTATTTCCGGGTGACCTTGCCAGCACATCCGGGTTTTCAGGCCATGACAGGAAAATAACAGGCCAAAGCATCTGCGCAGCTTATCCTCCTCATATTTTATTCATCACATCACAAAGGAAACAACATGCCAATCATTCGGGTAGAAATGTGGGCTGGACGCAGCCTGGAACAGAAACGGGAACTGGTCGAGGTATTGACCCGCGAGACCGCGCGCATTGCTGGCTGTGGGGCGGAATCGGTGTATATCATCATCGACGATATCAAGAAAGAAAACTGGGGTGTGGGCGGGCAACTTTGTATTGACAAATATCCGGATTGAAAAAAACGGCTCAAAAGATCTGCAACCTGCGGTTACTTCGCCCGGATTTTTTCACGCAGCTTTTTTCACGCAGATAGCGGCAAGCTCCTTTATAATCAATCCTTTCTAAAAAATGTATAGCCAATCATGGAATTAGCGAAATCGTTTGAACCCGCCGAAATAGAAAAATTCTGGCGCAGCGCCTGGGAACAACGCGGCTACTTCGCCGCTTCAATGGATAGCAGCGAGCCAACCTTCTGTATTCAGTTGCCACCACCGAATGTCACTGGCACCCTGCATATGGGCCACGCCTTCAACCAGACCATTATGGATGGCCTGACCCGTTACCATCGCATGCGCGGCTTTAACGCGGCCTGGGTGCCGGGCACCGACCATGCCGGTATTGCCACCCAGATCGTGGTGGATCGCCAATTGGGTTTGCAAAACATTTCGCGCCATGATCTGGGCCGGGAAAAATTTGTCGAAAAAGTCTGGGAATGGAAAGAAAAGTCCGGTTCCACCATCACCGGGCAAATGCGCCGCATGGGCGCTTCGGCCGACTGGGCGCGGGAATATTTCACCATGGATGAAACCCGCTCCAAGCTGGTGACCGAGGTGTTTGTGCGCTTGTTCCGCGACGGTTTGATCTATCGCGGCAAACGGCTGGTTAACTGGGACCCGAAGCTGGGTACGGCGGTATCGGACGTGGAAGTGGAAAACAACGAAGAAAATGGTTCGATGTGGCATATCCGCTATCCACTGGTGGATGGTAGTGGTCATATCGTGGTGGCGACCACCCGGCCGGAAACCATGCTGGGCGACGTGGCGGTGGCGGTGAATCCGGAAGACGAGCGTTATCGCCATCTGATCGGTAAATTGCTGAAGCTGCCGCTCACTGATCGCGAAATCCCGATTATTGCCGACAGCTACGTCGATCAAGCCTTTGGCACCGGTTGCGTCAAAATCACCCCGGCGCATGACAGCAACGACTATGCCATCGGCCAACGCCACAATCTGGAACAGATTTGCATCTTTACGCTGGACGCCAAAATCAATGAAAACGGCCCGGCCAAGTATCAGGGGCTGGATCGCTTCGTGGCGCGCAAACAAATTGTGGCTGATCTGAAGGAACAAGATTTATTGGAAGCGATTCAGCCACACAAGCTGATG
>JBDLSU010000426.1:0-3035 GCA_039799405.1 Pseudomonadota bacterium
AGTGCCAGTTGCCAGCGCTATGGCGGTTTTTTGGCGGGCGCGCTGGGCGATAGCCTGATGTTTTTTTACGGCTATCCGCAGGCGCAGGAAGATGATGCCCAGCGCGCGGCACGCAGTGCGCTCGATCTGATGAGTCAGGTCGGACGCCGCAGCCGGGTGCTGGAACAGCAGCAAGGGGTACGCCTGGAAATTTGCATCACGCTCCATACCGGGCCGGTGCTGGCCCGCAGTGGCCACCCGCCGCATGGCCTGACGCCTGATCTGGCCTTGCGCATCAATCGCCTGGCAACGCCGGACAGTATCTGGGTCAGCGCCGATACGCGCCAACTGCTCGGTAGCGAATTTGAATGCCAGCAAACCAGCAGTGCATTGCTGCAATATGGCAGGCGCAGCCTGGCGCTGTATAGCCTGCGCGGTGAGTACAGTGCCGACAGTCTGGCACTGCTGCATCCGCCCGGCCCGGTGCGGCCACTGTACGGACGCGCTCACGCCTTGCACAGCCTGGCCCGGATCTGGCATCTGGCCCGGCTTGGTCAGGGCGGCGGTGCGCTGGTGGTGGCGGAGGCCGGTATCGGCAAATCGCGTCTGGCGCATGAACAAAGCTGCCTGGTGCGCCAGGCCGGATTTATCAGCCGCGCCTGTCGTTGCCTGCCGGAACACAAATACGATACCCTGTACCCGTTCTGGCGTTTGCTGAAAAACCATTTGCAGATGCAGGACGAGGCCGATGAACAGCAGCGCATGCACATTCTGCAAAGCGCCCTGCTGGCTGCACAATGTGATCTGGAACAAGCGCTGCCGGTGCTGTGCAGTTGCCTTGGCCTGCCCTTGCCGGTGCCGATGCGCGCCACCCTGATGTCAGCGGCACGACAAAAAAATATCCTGCTGCAAACGCTGCAAAAACTGATTTTGCATATCGGGGCGGGCCAACCGTTTTTATTGATTCTGGAAGATATTCACTGGATCGACCAGACCAGTTTTGAACTGCTGGGCCGCCTGATCCGCCATGCGCCACGCCATGGCATGATGTTGCTTCTGACCTCGCGCCCCAAATTTGCCGCTGGCTGGCATCACCCGCATCTGCAAACCATTAAATTGACCGCCCTCAGCGCCGCCGACAGTAGCGCCATGATTGCGCAACTGCTGCAAGCGAGACAAGCACCCGGCACCCCGGCGCTGGCGCTGGACCCGGCCAGCCTGCAAACCATTTTGCAGCAAACCGATGGCGTGCCCTTGTATATTGAAGAATGGGTAGCGGCGCAACTGGCACAACAGCGCTTGCTGCCTGATGGCAATTGCTGGCGTCTGCAAACCGCCGCACCAGCGCCTGAGCAGACCCATTTTGTGCCAGCGAGCTTGCAATCGCTGTTACAGGCGCGCATCAGCCAGCTTGGCAGCGCACGGGAAACCACCCAACTGGCCGCCGCCATCGGGCGCGAATTCAGCCACGAGCTGTTGCTGCAGGTGGCGCTGGCCGATGAGGCAGTGGTGCAGGCAGCGCTGGAGCACATGCTGCAAACCCGGCTGATTTGCCGCCAGCGCAAACTGCGCGGCGACTGTTTTATTTTTCGCCATGCGCTCTTGCGCGATGCGGCCTATGAATCGATCCCCCTGCATTTGCGGGCCGAGCTGCACGCACGCATTGCAGCGGCCATCGAAAACCAGGGCAAGCGCCAGATTGAGCGCCATCTGACGCAACTGGCGCAACATTATGCTTTGGCGGGAGACTATTGCCAGGCGATGCAATATGGCAAACGTGCCAGTCAACAAGCACGCCGCCAGGGCGCTCTGGTTGACGCCATGCGCCAGGCCCATTTTGTTCAACTGTGGCAGCACCATGCGAATGCGGCCCGGCCAGCCGCACCACCCGATCCGTATGCCGGGATCACCCAGGCCTTGCAATTGAAATACGGCTGGGAACCGCTGCCGGGCACACCTGAAACGCGCTCGGGGCGGAACAATCCGGCCAATTTGCTGGAAAATTTACGCAGTATTGAACAAGCCACACCGATGCAATGGGCCATGGCAACCTACCACCATGTGGCCAGCAACCGCAGCAGTGTGGGTGAACTGGTGGAGCGTTTGATGACGCTGGCGCGTCAATCGAATGATCATGGCCTGCTCAAATTCTGAAACGCGCCGCCGCACCCCTGGCACACTAGCGCTTTTGCACCACCACGCAACCGATCGAATACCCAGCCCCAAACGAACAAATCACGCCCTGTTGGCCCGGCGTAAAGTCTTCGTGATATTGATGGAATGCGATAATCGATCCGGCCGACGACGTATTGGCATAGGTATCCAGAATCACCGGGGCTTCACCCGGCTCCGCCTCGCGCCCCAGCAACATGCGGGTGATTAACAGATTCATATTCAAATTGGCCTGATGCAGCCAGAAGCGTTTGACCTGGCTGACATCCAGCCCGGCTTGCTGCACCGTGGTTTTAATGGTGTCGGCAGCCATGGGACAAACCTCCTTGAAAACCTTGCGCCCCTGCTGGCGAAATAATTTGTCCGGCTTGCCGATCCCGCTTTCATCGGCCCGGTTTAAAAAGCCAAAGTTATTGCGGATATTATTGGAAAACTGGGTTTTCAGTTTAACGCCCAAAATCAGAAACTGATCGGCTGATACCGCCGTATCAGCCGCTTCCACCACAATCGCGGTACAGGCATCGCCGAAAATAAAATGGCTGTCACGGTCACGCCAGTTCAAATGGCCGCTGGTAATTTCGGGGTTGACCACCAGCACCGCACGGGCCTGGCCGCTTTGCACCGCCATCACCGCAGAGTGAATGCCAAAGGTGGCGGAAGAGCAGGCCACGTTCATGTCAAAGCCATAGCCTTCAATGCCCAGCGCCTGTTGAATTTCCACCGCCATGGCCGGATAGCCGCGCTGCATATTACTGGCGGCGCAAATGACCATATCGATATCGGCAGCGCTGCGACCAGCACGCGCCAGGGCCTGGGTTGATGCGGCGACCGCCATGTCGCACATCACCGAAGGCTGGTCGTCCGGCCGTTCGGCAATATTGGGC
>JBDLSU010000427.1:0-4143 GCA_039799405.1 Pseudomonadota bacterium
TAGATCGTATCCATACCGTCGATTTGTAGCCGGTACGACGTAGCGCCGCTGACCGGCTGCCAGGTGTAAACCGGCAGTTTTTGCGTTATCGGGCTGATTGCTACAGGTTTGGTGGCGGGGCCGTCAGCGACAAAGCCTACCGTATTTTGTGGAAACGTCACCGTGGCGGAATTGCCCGCACCGTGCTCGCCGAAGGCATTGAGCGTGCCTCTGCATTGCACCCCGCTCGACACGCCAGCACAAGAATCGCCCCAGCCGAGGGCGATGAATTGCGGATTGCTGCTCAAGCCGACAACGGCAGTGGGTACCGTTTTGTTGAGATTGTCACCGCTGCCCAGTTGCCAATTGCCGTTTGCCCCCCAGCATTGCCCACCGCCAGCGGCCAAAATCACACAATTTGAATGCCCCGCACTACCGGCGGCCAGTTGCGCCGCGCCGCTACTGAGACCGACCACGTTAACCGGCACCGTCGATCCGCTGGTGCTGCCATTGCCCAACTGGCCGCGCGAATTTTCGCCCCAGCATTTCACCGCCCCAGCGGTGGTCAACGCGCAAGAATGGTAAATGCCGCCCACCATCGATTTGACATTGCTCAAGCCTGATACCACCACCGGAACATTGGAATTGGCCGTGGAAAGATTGCCCAATTGGCCGTAGCCACCATAGCCCCAGCATTTGGCCGTGCCGTTCAACAAGCCAGCGCAGCTATGGTAGCTGCCAGCGCTAATGGTGCGCGCATCGGCGATCCCCAATACAGAGACCGCGCGCGTGTTGTTGATGTTGTTGCCGTTACCCAGTGCGCCTTCCACGTTGCTGCCCCAACATTTAACCCGACCGCATGTGGTCAAGGCGCAAGTGTGTTTATACCCCGCCGCTACGGCGACCGGGCCGTCGCCCGGATCAAAGCCTTGTACCACCACTGGCGTGGCGCGGTCGATCATGGTGCCGTCACCCAATTATTCCAACATTGCAATCGCAGATCAAAATCTTTCAAACAGCATGCGCCGCGCCAGCGGAATGGTACAAATCTGCTTGATCGGTTTGCCCTGCGCTACAGCGCGCTCGATGCGGGCGAAGTGCTGGGCCACATCCAGCGTGGATGGCTGGCCCATGCTACGGTAATAGCGCTCGGCATAGCGGGCCAAGGCTTCTTGCAATTCGCTGTTGTTATAAGCGGTCAGGTCAAAGCTGGTACTGGTCAATTGCGGTGACTTTACGTGCCGTGCTTTTTGCGGGCGGGTGGTAGCACCACGATTGCGCCCGATTTGGTCGATGCAGGTATCGATGGCTGCGAGCACATCCGGTGAAAAATATTTTGGCACATCAGGGTATATCCCCATTAATCTGCGCCTTTTGTGTGGCTGTCCTGTTGCGGTTGACACAGCTCAAGCCTCTTGGCAGGCACTGCATGAAATGAAATAAAATTGTCCTTCTTTTTGGCGTAAAATCCACGTCAGACAGAAAAGCCAAGTCGCAACCGCGACTTGTGCCAACTTAGTAACGGGAAGAAATTCATGCAACTACTTTCGCAGGCCGGGCAGCAAATAATCGATGACATTGCCAAGCGTCACGGGTTCAGCACCAACGCCGTTATGAGTATGCTGGAGTCGGTTATTAATGGTAATGGCAGTATGGCGCAATTTAATCATCCTGAGTTCAGTGGTGGCGGGCAGTGGATGAGCGGGGGCATGACGATGGTGTCCGATATGTTCAATAATTACCTGAAGGGCCGGGTGGATGCCTTGTGTTCAGAACTGGCGCGTCTGGTGGCAAGTCAGCCTGATTTACTCAGAAGTGGCAGTTTTCAGTCGCAAAGCCAGGGCGGACAGGGTGGCCAGATGCAAGACAACTTTGGCTATGGCGGAAATCAATCCCAACGCGGCAATGCGCAAAACACAGGTGTGAGTTTATTTGTGCCGCCCGCACCGGGGAAATCCGCCGATTGGTGGCCCGCCGATTTGCGCTGGCCCAATAGCACTGGCAGCCAGAACGGGGTGCGCTACGCCCATTTTGCTCAAGCGCACCGTTTGGTGATTGATGTCGGTGGCAACGTGACTGTGTATAACACACTCGATCACCAAATTGGCAGCTTTTCGCAACAACAATCGTATGGCGGCTCCTTGAGTTTTTCCAGCCAGTATGGCTTGATTGATGTCGCCAGCTTGCCGGTTATTTCAATTAATGGCGTGCCACAAAATCAGGCTGGGGGCAACAATAATTCCAACCTGAATACCAACTTTAATGCCAACAACAACGCCAACAACAACGCCAACAACAACGCCAACAATACCAACAACGCCAATCAATTTACCAACAATCAGCCCGCTCTCCCGGCCAATGTGCCGGTGGCGGCGACACCGTTCACATCGGGCACTTCGGTTGGTGCCGAGAACGATATTTTTGCCATGATCGATAAACTTGCGGATCTGCGCGGCAAATCGGTTCTGACGGAAGATGAATTTATCGCCAAAAAGACTGAGTTACTGTCCAGGTTGTAGAATGGCAATGCATTTGAAGCACGACACCTGCCACGACAACATCCGGCTGCAAAAAGTGCATGGACAAGTGAGCAGGACGAATTGGCTAAATGGTTTGTCGGATTTCTTAAATACGAGGGGATGATGATGTGGTCTGCATTTAAACGTGTCAGCCTGAAATTTTTCAGTGCAATTGGATTAATGATTGTGGCGTCGGGAGTAAGTGCCATAGAAGAACCAAGCTATAAAGTTATTAAAAAATACGCTGAATTTGAAGTCAGAGAGTATGCGCCATACATCGTTGCGGAAGTGACGGTGCCTGGCCCTGCTGATAAAGCGGGCAGTACAGCATTTGGGTATTTGGGTGGCTACATATTTGGCAAGAACAAGGGCGCAAAAAAAATAGAAATGACAGCACCGGTTAGTCAGCAACAAGCGCAAACGCCGGTTCCAATCAAAATCGAAATGACTGCCCCTGTCATCCAGAAACCATTGAATCAAGAATTTGTCGTGCAATTCACCATGCCAAAATCGTTCACCATGGATACGTTGCCAGAGCCAAACGATCCCAGGGTAAAGCTACGCGAAGTGCCAAGCCAAACCTTGGCAGTCATCACCTATTCTGGTTCTTGGTCGCAAAGTTTGTATGATGAAAAATTAGCCACGCTAAGAAAAGCATTGCAAGACGAGGGCATGAAAACCCAAGGTGAGGCGATATTTTCACGCTACAATGGACCAGTTTCATTACCATTTCTTAGGCGCAATGAAATTTGGCTAGAGCTGTTATAAGGAAAAAGCATCACTTATGACAACGGGACAACCATACCCTCGCGAGATTTTTGTGCGATTGATTCAACTTCCTCATGGTGTATTATCGAAGCGCGAACCAAACCCAGCGGAGGATGGCGATGTACATGGCGATCAAATTGATGATGTTTTCAAGCGGGTTATTGGCACTGCTTGCCCTGTTTTCCCCGGCCAGCCATGCTGCCTCAACCGCCAAACTGAGCTTAACCGCCCAATTTGTCGATTTCAGTCTGGGCGATGCCGAACACTACCTGTTCAAAGACAAAGACGGCAAAGAGTGGGAATTCAACGGCTGTCAGGATAAGAAAATCGGATTTGCCTACGAATTGCCGGAAAAAGAGGCCAATAGCGACAATCAGGGCTGGGGGCCGAATAAAAGCCTGGTTGGCAAGTGGTTCAAGCTAAGCTATCAGATTAAAAAACAGCCACGCTATGAGGGCGGTCCGCCGGAAGCGGTAAAGATCATTACGGCGGTTAGCCGGGCACAGTAAGCCGCCCTGCGTTGCCAGCGGGTACAACACGACAACGAGAAACACGACAACGAGAGACCGCCATACGATCACGACATTGTTGGGTGGCACCCTGTTGCGGATGTTCTGCTGTGGGTGTTCTAAAAGACAAGGGCGCTGTCGAAACAGCGCCCCACAAACAAACTTAAGTACGACTCCGGTATTGCCCGGACGGCAAATTACACCGCCGACTCTTCCATCGCCATCGCCGCTGCATCGACATAATCCGGCACTTTGTCAAAGTTCAGATACTGGTACACGGTATCGCTGACCTTGTTCAGTACTTGCATGTCCACCATATACTCTTCACGGGTCGGGATGCGACCGAGTTTGGAGCAAATCGCGGCCAG
>JBDLSU010000428.1:0-6284 GCA_039799405.1 Pseudomonadota bacterium
TTTGCACTTGACTACAAATCACATCCAAAAACGGAGTCCAATATCATGCAGATCCGGCGTTTTGCAAAAATACCACTTCCCTTTTTGATGGTTTTGGTTCTTTCAAGTTGCGCGGGAATACTGTCGAGTTGTGGACCAAACACCGTGCATTCACTAATCCCCACGCTACAAAAATTTGCAGGATTTACAATTCAGCTTGCGAAGCGAGGACGAACTACCGTAAGCATTACAGCAAATGGTGAAAAACTGGCACTAAAGATTGAGCAAGAGATTATAAAAGATGGCCTTAAACTCAACGCATCTCTACCGCTCGCAAGCTATCAGGAAGTTGCAACGGCAATGTATATGGTATTGCATAATGGGAAACGACCTCCAATGCCCTTCGACGAAAGCAAGGGAACATTCATTATCGTGGTGCATAACGGTGAAAGAACAGCTTTTCTGTCGGAGCAAAATATCGTTTGCGTTGCAAACGTCGCAGAAGCGCAATTAGTCCGGATTTCTCAGGATCGCCGCACCTTGACAATCAATGCCACCCAAGAAGTTACTGATGTGATGTTTGCTGTCGATGAGGACGGCTGTAAAGACATTGAGGGTGAAATTACCAAACGAAAAGTACAAGCAAAAGCAAATCAGGATGCGGAAAAAAGAGCTGCCATTGCGGCATTATCAACGCCAGGGTCTAACAACACTGGGTCTGCTATAACACTCCCACAAATAAATCCGCAGCGATGCGAAGGCCCCAAGTATCCCTTAATATCCAATCTTAAAAATCAAAAGGGTACGGTAGTTTTATCATTGCTTGTAAATTCGGTTGGTGATGTCATCGAAGCAACGGTTAAAAGTTCAAGTGGGTTTGCCGCTTTGGATATGGCAGCATTACAAGCTGGAAGAGAGTGCAGTTTTTCGCCTGCTTTACAAAATGGGCAACCAGTAACAAAGAGGACAGAATTAGCTTTCAACTTTGATCTAACCCAGTAAAAATATCAACCAATCACCCCCCCTGCGGAAATTGCTTGTCCGATGCACGGTTAAGGCTAGCATAGACCAGAAATTGCGCCATTAAAAACCCCGCAAACCATCGCTAAATACGCCATTTTCCTCAACAAAATCGGCATAAGCCTCAATGGCTTTCTGGTTTTCTGCCAACCACAATTCGTGCTGGCATTGGCGCACTACTTCTGCTGAAGCCTGCTCCAGAGTACCTGTGAAATTAGCATCCGGATAACCCGCCTGAATCAACAAACCACTGTTGTTACTCAAATTGGCAGATTTTTTGGGCGCGGCGATGTCGTAGGTCAATTCCATGGTTTTCTCCACTCGATGTGCGCATAGGATATGCGCAGTACTCATGCAAGGCAAGCAAAAAGGCCGCAACCGCAAAATCGATTCCTCGCCACCATGCAAACAGGATAAAATCATTTCACCCCCAATTTCCCATCACTGATCATGCCAATTTGCATTGCCGACTATCCGCAACTCGCACTGCTGGCCTGGAACTTGCGGCCTGACGCCACGCTCGACGAAGCAGACGCCTTTGCCCTGTATGAACGCGAATGGCGCTGGGTCGAGGTAGCCGCCTTGCTGCCGCACGAACAGGCGCTGATCGAGCGCCTGACCCAAGCCTATGGGCACGGAGTGATGAATGTTTAAGCGCGCCCACCACCAGCGCATTGCCCGCGTTTTGGCGGCGCTGGATAGCGATTTATTGCAGCAGGCGCAATGCTATTTTGCTGGTGGCACCGCCATTGTGCTGTTGCTGGATGAGTATCGTGAATCGCTGGATATCGATTTTCTGTGCGCCTCGGCTGATGGCTATCGGCAGTTACGCAATTGGGTGACGGATGATCTGGGGCCATTGCAACGCTCGCCGCTAACGCATTTGCGCCAGGTACGCGCCGACCGCTACGGCATTCGCACCACGCTGGTCATGGATGGCGTGGCGATCAAGCTTGAATTTGTCAGTGAAGGCCGGATTGCGATTGAAGGTGGCTTTGACCCGGTTTTGCAAATTCCTACGCTCGCCCGCGCCGATATGTTTGCTGAAAAACTGCTGGCCAATGCCGACCGTGGGCTGGATCGTTCCACCATGAGCCGTGACATGATTGATCTGGCGATGATGATCCGCCATTGGGGGCCGATTCCGCAAGCGGCATGGGCCAAGGTCGATCTGGCCTATGGTGCGCAAGCCCGGCGCGCCTTCGCACAGGCTTTGGCGTTGATCGAGGATGAGGCTTATCTGGCGGCGTGTTTGCAAAAAATGCAGATGGATAGCGCATTGCTGCCCCTTATTCGTGCCAGCTTGCAGGCAAGCATGTAACTAGCCATGATGCCCTTCCCAGAAACTACCCGTCGTCGGGAAGGCGGCCAAAGAGCATGATCAGCAGATTTTTTCCAGGCAACCCGGCTTTGCGTCGCATACGCACAACAAGACCCGGCTTCAACCCTTGCGTGAGTGCATTTTCTATAAACATTAATCGGTAGCTATTGGTATTTTCACGCTAAAAAGTTAGCATCACCCAATATGAAGTCGAAGTGCAGCAAATTGGAAGCAGCACAAATACAGAATTCACTGTTCTGCAATGATGCCAAAAACTGACAATTTATTTCCACTTGCATACTTATTTGACCCATACCCATTAAATCGTATTACATGACCTGTTACACTAGCCCGACCACGGCGGCGTGCATTCAACTGGCCGTTGTCAACCGTTTTCGATTGGAATACTTGCGCCAAATCGGTAAAGTGGCTACGGGTGCCCGAGCCTGCCAGCGCGGCAAGCCAGCGCCCGATCCCTTTAACTTGACGCAAGGATGTTGATATGAATGACGCAAAAATGAACGATGCCGCTGGTTTGTTGGAATTGACGGCGATGGAAGTGGGTGTTGTGGTGGGAGGAGTTGGGGAAGACCCGTCGCTTCCGAAGCTAACTTGGTTAACGAACCTGGCAACAATTGGTGCAGACCCACCACCACCGACCAGATAAAGACAGGAGAGAAATTCCATGGATAATGCCGCCTTAAAAGACCGAAGCTTTCACGACGATGTTGTGCTGCGGATGATTTTTGTCGGCATGAATGAATTGGTCAATGCGTTGGTCAATAAATACGCCAACGCAGATTTACCCTTCATGTATTTTTTAATGATAACGGCACCTACCGTATTTTTCCTTTGTTTTTTCTCAACAACTAAACAAACACCTTTCATACAAGATCTGCGAGAGTTTTGCTCGTTCGATCTGGTCGTAAATACCATATTTATCATCGCTTTCTTCTTACCTGACGCTTCGCTGTTTAAAGATCTCACACCAATTCGTGATGTAGCGATCAAAATAATCTACGTCGCACTCTGGTTGCGAATCTTCTGGCCCTGCCAGCAGGCAACACATGAAATTTACTACAACTGGCCTACTTTCGGCCCAATCGGTGTTTGGCGCAAATTCCGCAAAACACCATGGCAACTCCACCCGGCTACCGATTTGCAAGCGTTTGCAGCCTATGCGGGGATTGCCGCGTCAGGCGTAGTCGGATATTACTTATGGCGCTACAACATCCGCCAAGCCGAAATTCTAAATAACATCGGTCAATTTGCCATTCTCGTCTTCATTGTCGTAACCGCCCCACCCCGCGCCAAGCGCTGGTGGCAAGAACATCTGGCCCGCATCGAAGCCGACCGCATCGCCAAGGAAACCGCCGAACGCGCCGCCGCCGAGGCGCGCCAAATTATCATGCAGCAAGCCCAACAATCTGTCGAATTTGAAGCCGCCAGATACGCAGCCGAACACCAGGCCAAAGCCGCGCAAGACGAAGCCGCCCAATTGCGCGACCAACTGGCCAACCCACCGCAAGCAGAGCCACCGCCGCCACACCCGGTACTGGCCATGCTGGATCGCAACAGCCCAACCTTTGACGCCGGGCTCTACCTGACCATGCTGGCGCGCCAGGAGCGCATCAAGCATACCGGCAAAACCAAGGAAAGAACCAAACAGGACATTTACGACACGCTGGCACCGATTGCGGTGGAATTGGGCGTTACACCCAAGTGGCGTAGCAAACAAGATCAACCCAACCGGACCATTTTGGATAGTTGCATCATGGCGGGGTTGGTTGGGTTTGGGGATGAGGATTAGCCTGCATGCGCCAAAAATTACCCATCGGCATCCCAACCCTGGCGGAAATCATTTCCGAAGGCTATTACTACGTCGATAAAACCGGCATGGCCTTGAAACTGATCGAGCAGGGCAAGTATTATTTTTTGTCACGGCCACGCGGTTTCGGCAAAAGCCTGTTTCTGGATACCCTGAAGGAGATTTTTGAAGGCAATCAGGCGCTGTTTCAGGGCTGGCAGATTGCCCCGCATTGGGACTGGACGCGCCGCCACCCGGTGGTGGTGATTGATTTCAGTGGCGACACCCTGGCCAGCGCGCCAGAATTGCAAGCCTGCATCAGCCAGCAACTGGAAGAATACGAACGCAAGTTTGGTTTGCCTGCGCGCTACCCGGACAATCGCGGCCGCCTGCGTGATCTGCTGGCGCGCCTGCATGAGCAAAGCGGGCAAACCGTGGTGGTGCTGGTGGATGAATATGACAATCCGATTCTGGACAATATCGACGACCAGGCCACCGCGCTGGCGATGCGGGAGCAATTAAAAACTTTCTACGGGGTGTTGAAAGGTGCAAATGTGCATTTGCGCTTTGTGATGTTGACCGGGGTTTCCAAATTTTCCAAAGTCAATCTGTTTTCTGGCTTGAATAACCTGAATGACATTACGCTCGATCCGAAATGGTCCAGCATCTGCGGTTACACTGCCAGCGATGTCGATAGCGTTTTTGCGCCAGAACTGGAAGGGCTGGACCGGGAGCAAATCCGGATTTGGTACAACGGCTATAACTGGCGCGGCGAAGCGGTGTACAACCCGTTCGATTTGCTCTTGTTGTTTGATACACGCGAATTTCACCCCTGGTGGTTTGCCACTGGCACACCGAATTTTTTGATCAAACTGATGCGCCAGCGCCAGTTTTTTACGCCGAAACTGGCACAACTACGCACCGGGGCCGAACTGATTTCGACCTTCGATGTCGATAACATTGCGCCGGAAGCGCTGCTGTTCCAGGCGGGTTACCTGACCATTCACCACTGCGAGCAAAGCGCGGCCGGTAATTGGCGCTATACCCTGGGCTACCCCAATCGTGAAGTGGAAGTGAGCCTGAATAGCGCGCTGCTGGCAAGCTATACCCCAGCCGATGGCGGCAGTACCGAAAACGCGATCCGGCTGGAAGAGTGTTTGCTGGCGAACGATGTCAACGCCTTGCGCGCCTTGTTCCAGGCATTTTTTGCTGGAATACCCCATAACTGGTACGCCAACAACCCGATTGCCCAGTACGAAGGATATTACGCCAGCGTGTTTTACAGCTATTTCGCCGCACTCGGCTTTGATGTGCGGGTGGAAGATGCCACCAACCATGGCCGCATCGACATGACCGTGATTTTGCCGGAACGCATCTTTCTGTTTGAATTCAAAGTGGTGGAATTGCTGCCTGACGGCCGCGCCTTGCAGCAGTTGAAAGACAAAGCCTATGCCGACAAATACCGGGCGCACGGCTTGCCGCTGGTACTGGTGGGGGTGGAATTTTCACGCGAGGCGCGCAATGTAGTCAGCTTTGAATCGGAAACCTTGGGCGCTGTTTGAATTACCCCACCGCTTCCTGCCAGCTTAGTGGGTATCAAGCCGCAACTTGCGCTTGACGCTGTTGCAAGGCACGCTCGATTTTCTGTCGCACATTCTCGTAGCTGGTGCCCGGCAAGGCATAAGGCGCAATCAGCCGCTGGGCGCGCTGCAAGTGAGGGATGGCATCCAGCGCTGGCAACAGGATGGCATGGTTGTACAAAGAGCCAGCCAATTCAGGCTCATGCACTGCCGGATTTTGCCTGGCCAATTCTTCACGAATTTGCGCCGCCCACGCAACGGTTTGCAAAGCCCAAAAACGTTTCCCATACTCCGCCAGAGAAACACTAAAATCATTTAAGCAGTCCGCCAGAAGAGTAGCGTTTGCAACCCAATCCTCTCGCGCCAACGCTTCTGCATCCTGCACTGCCCGCTCGGCCTCCAACAACTCTTCAATCAGGTTTGCTTCTTGCCGATGCTCATCAGCCAAAATGATTTGCCCAGCCGATGCTTGTGTCTCGGCCAAACTCTGCAAGGTTTGCAGCAAATCCGGCAAGGCGGCACTGCTTTGTTCCTGCGATTGCGCCAGCTTTCGTTGTATTGGCAAGGTATTTTCCAG
>JBDLSU010000429.1:0-3694 GCA_039799405.1 Pseudomonadota bacterium
CCGCAGCAGGAAGAAGTGTTTTCCGAGCGCGCTTCGCTGGTTTTCAAACATGTGCGGGTGGTGCGCATGGTGGATGCCAAACATAATGCGCTGGTGTATCTGGTATATTCGGACCGGCTGATCGATGGTAGCCCGAAAAACAGCATCACCGCCGTACCGGTGCCGCGCAATCAGCCGATTCCGGTCAGCAACTAAAGCCCACACTCCGCAATCCGGCAGCAGCGCCAGACGCGCTGCCAGATTGCTGCACCAAATTGCCTGCCTTACAAACTGACCCAGGCCCCTTTATACAAAATCGGCCCGCTTGGCCCGTTCGGGTTGCGTGAACCGCCTTTCGGCTCCAGCGAAATCGCCAGCAAAGGAATGGTTTGCGGGGTCACATTGTCCGGCAAAGGCAACACCAACTGACCATTGGCCGCGCCTTCCATGGCAAGCACCCCCATTGATACCGGATTGCCCTGCTTGGGCACCGCCCACAGTTGCAGGCTTTGCTGCGGCGTCAAGCTTTGGCCGCCAATCAATTTCACCAATAACTGGCGTTTGTTGGCATCGGCACTCACCACCGCCACGGTTTGCGCCTGGTCATTGGAAAGGGTTGCCACATACGAAGTAAGGGGCGGTGCCACTGGTGGCTGTAGCACCAACGTGAGGGAAAATACCGCCACCACCGCACTGGTCAGGCCAAAATTGCGCCAGAAGCGTGCATTTTGCAGCAACCCCTGCCACAGCGACAGATGTTGCTGGCTCCCGCTCAATTCGCGTTCGATATTGCGCCAGACATGCAGCGGCGGCGCGACGGGTGACACCAGTTCGGCCAAGGGTTGCACCCGGTCTTGCCATTCGGCCACGCTGCGCCGGAGTACCGCGTATTGCGTCATCCAGGTTTCAAAACGGCGGCGCGCCCCACCCTTCAGGGTGCCCAGCACATATTCGGCTGCCAGCTTTTCAATCAAAGCCGGTTTATGTTGAATCTTCATGCCTCCTCCGCTTGGCTCAGGCATAAACGCAAGCGTTCCAGCCCGCGCCGTATCCAGGTTTTAATCGATCCCATTGGTTGCTTGAGTTGCGCTGCCACTTCGCTGTGCGACAAATCATGGTAGTAAGCCAGCGCAATCGCCTGACGGTGCAAGCCTTGCAACTTGCTGAAACAAAAGGCCAGGGCTTGCGCATCCTGGGTGGTTTCCAGCGCCTCAGTC
Source organism: Pseudomonadota bacterium (assembly GCA_039799405.1). Taxonomy (GTDB): domain Bacteria; phylum Pseudomonadota; class Gammaproteobacteria; order Burkholderiales; family Burkholderiaceae_D; genus CAMBDR01. The sequence goes on from JBDLSU010000429.1 coordinate 1,197, forward strand.
GGGGTGGGGTCATCGCTGGCAATCGATTCCAGCAAACTGCCCAAACCGGATTCATCCGCTTCCAGATCAAGTTCCACGTTTTGTCCTTCCTGCCGCATGCGGCGCAAATAATCAAAGGCTTTGTTGCGCACGATGGTGGTCATCCAGGTCATCGGCAAAGCCATACCCGCCTGGTAGCTGGCGGCGCTATGCCAGATGCTGATATAGCTTTCCTGCAAAACCTCTTCAGCCCACTCGCGCTTATTGAGTATACGCAAGAGAAAGCCAAACAGTTTCGCTGAACTGGCATCGTACAGCGCGCGAAAGGCGTCGCTATCGTGGTGCGCTACCGCCGCCAGCCATTGCGCCAGTTGCTGTTGCTGCAACTGTGCCGCAGGCTTTTGGGCTGCATTCATTTTTTTTGATTTTTTTTCTGACATGTTGAATCCGTTTTGAACAAGGCTGCGTATCAGTGAGGGTGGCGCTGGTTTTCTATCACTTGAATACAGAGCAGGAGGATGGAAGCGACCGGTTGATTCAGGAAAAGATCGGCCGATTGTACAGCAAGTCACCTATAAATACAAATAAATGCATTATTGAGTGCATTTATGTGTACTTTATCGCACTAAAATTTTCTTTGAACAATTTTTTTATTTATTAATTAATCTTGGAGATTTACATGTTTAAAAAAACCAACTTCAGCACCCCTTGCCTGAGTGCCATTGCTTTGGCGGTCAGCACTGTTTGCGCCATGGCCCCCGCCCAGGCTTCCAGCCACCGCGAAGCGCCCTTCATTACGCGCACCCCCAAAGTGGATGGCGCTGATTTTTATATGTTCAAGAGCTACGAAACCGGCCGCAGCCAATTTACCACCCTGATCGCCAACTATGTGCCATTGCAAGATGCTTACGGCGGGCCAAATTATTTCTCCATGGATCAAGATGCCTTGTATGAAATCCATATCGACAATAATGGCGACAGCAAAGAAGATATTACCTTCCAGTTCCGCTTCAAAAACACCAATAACGACGCCAAGTTCAATGTCGGCGGCAAAATGGTCTCAATTCCGCTGGTGATTAATGGCGGCGCGGTGGATAAAGTCAACCCGGCTGGCATCAATGTCCGCGAAACGTATTCTGTCACCATGGTCAAGGGCGACCGCCGCAGCGGCACCCGTAGCACCGTCACCAATGCCAATGGCGGCAGCAGCACCTTTGACAAGCCAATCGACAATATCGGCAGCAAAACCATCGCCAATTACAAAGGCTATGCCGACCAGCATATCTACAGCATCAACCTGCCCGGCTGCGCGACACCTGGCAAAATGTTTGTCGGCCAGCGCAAAGACCCGTTTGCGGTCAATCTGGGTGAAACCTTTGACTTGATCAACATTAAAGCGCCAGCCACTGCGTTTAGTCCGACTGCCGAGCGTGATGCCAAGGATTCGCTGAATGATAAAAACATCACCTCGATCGAAATGGAAATACCGACCACCTGCCTGACCAATGGCACAGAACCGGTGATCGGTGCCTGGACCACGGCCAGCGTGCGCCAGGCCCGTTTGATCAATCCAACGCCAAAATCCGGCAACGCCTCCAAAGAAGGGGGAGCCTGGACCCAGGTTTCGCGCCTTGGCATGCCGCTGGTGAATGAAGTGGTGATCGGTTTGAAAGACAAAGACCAGTTCAACCATAGCAAACCGGGCAATGACGGTCAGTTCATTGATTATGTCACCAACCCCACATTCCCGATGCTGGTGGAAACCCTGTTTTCCGGTGCTGGCGTGAAAGCACCGACCAATTTCCCGCGTAACGATCTGGTCGCCGCATTCCTGACCGGTATTCAGGGTGTAAACCAGCCAGCCAAGGTAGTCGCTTCGGAAATGCTGCGCTTGAATACCACTACGCCTGCCACCCCGGTTGGTGCGCAAAAACGCCTGGGTGTGATTGGTGGCGACGCGGCAGGCTTCCCGAACGGTCGCCGTCCGGGCGATGACGTGGTCGATATCGTGTTGCGCGTGGCAATGGGTCGTTTGTGTACGCTCAATATTGGTTGCGTGCCAGCCGATGCGGCCGCTGGTGCGATTGACTTTACCGATGGCGCTTTCCTCGACGAAACCAGCTTCGATGCCGGCTTTCCTTATCTGAAAACCCCCATCGCCGGCAACGCTGCACGCTAACTTTTTTGATCTGACATTTTTGAAGGAATATCATGAACCAACGAATCATGGTTTGGGCACCGCTCCTGATATGCGGCCTCATGCTCACCGCCTGTGGCGGCGGCAATAGCAGCGGCAGCGTGATCGATGTCAAACCTACGCCGACCCCGACGCCAACGCCGGTAGCACAAACACTGAACGAAAAGGTCGATAGCCTGGTCGCCACCAGTGAAACTGCCAGCGATGCGCAAGAACCGGATTCGATTGACGCCAACAACGTCAGCGAACCGGACGACAGCGAGCCAAAAGCACTGTAAGCCCCCCCCGGCGCGAGGCCTGCACCGGTCTCGCGCCCGAAATC
>JBDLSU010000430.1:0-2599 GCA_039799405.1 Pseudomonadota bacterium
TCAACCGCGACTTGTTTGAAACTGTTGACCAGATCGGCGGCGCTGGAGAGGCCGCGCATGATCAGGCTGGTGGCTTGCTGGGCGTCTTCCAGATAGGCTTGCAAATCGCCACGCTGCAGGCTCTGGGTGCGGATTTTTTGTTCCAGTTCCTGCATGTTTTCCTGCATGGCGCTGGCCATCATCAGGCTGTTGCCGAGCGGGGTATTGAGTTCATGCGCCACCCCGGCTACCAGTGCGCCCAGGGCGGCCAGTTTTTCCTGCGCCACCACTTTTTCCTGTTCCACCAGTTGTGCCTGGGCTTGTTGCAGGGCGCGGTAGGCGGCGGCGTTGTCGATGGCGATGGCACCATAGGCACACAGGGTGCGGAAGATCAGGCGTTCGCGCTCGGCGTAGGCGTGTGGCTGCATCGATTGTATCGTCATCACACCCAGCACCCGTTCGCCAATCAACAGCGGGGCAAATAACAGGCTCAGGGTATGCAGGGTGCCGGGTACGGTGTTGGGGGATGGCGTTTTGGGGTCGAGGTCGAGCAAAATGTCGCGCCGTTCGCGCGCGCAGCGGGCGGAATTGGCATTCGGGTCGCTGACCAGCACCTGGCCCGGCGGAATCAGATGATCACCTTCTACGCCAAAGGCGCGGTTCAGCACCAGGCCGTTGGGTTCCATCAGGTAGATCAGGAAGGAACTGACATCGAGCAAGCCATGCACATTGCGGCTCAGTGACAGGAACACGTCGTTGGTATTCAGATGCGCGGTAATTTCCTGACCGATGGTGGACAGGCGCGCCAGCGTGACGCTGGTTTGTTGTAGCACTTCGGCGCGTTTGGCTTCCAGCTCGGCCAGTTGGCGATGATGCTCGCCATCGGCGCGGGCGCGTTCGGTCTGGTGTTGCACCTGCATCGCAATGGCGCGATTGGTGGCTTCCTGGCTGTGGGTTTTGGCACGGGCACCATTGGCTTGCAGGCCGATATGGTAGGCCTGGGCGTAGGCACCGACACTGGCGTATTCGCGCCCGATGGCGTCCAGCAAATCACCGGGCACGGTATAGCCTTCAATGCTGGTGGCAATGTCGAGCGCTTTTTGCAAAAAGTGCAGCGAAGGGTTGAGCGCCGTCATGCCTTTCGGCGCGGGCAGTTTGTGGCGGGTGTGGATTTCGGCCAGCAGGGTGAGTGCGGCAATTTTGGCGGAACTGGCGTCTTTTTGTTCGGCAAAGGTGAGTGCCAGCAAACCGGATTCCAGCGCTTCTTCGGGGCGTTTGAGTTCGAGCAGGGCATGGGCCTGACCACAGCGCGCGGCCGATTTTACGTCGGACTGGTTGAGCGAGTCACCGCGTTCTTGCAAGCGGATAAAGGTATCGAGCGCCAGCGCATGGTCGCCCCGGTCGAGTGCCAGATTGCCCAGGTATTCGAGCGCAATGGCATAGCTGCGCGAACCGGGTACGGCATTGAGGATATCGAGCGCGCGGCATAACATTTCTTGCGCCGCTTCCAGCCGTCCCAGGCTGCGCAGGGTGCCTGCGGTCTGGGTCAGCACCGCGCCGATACTGCCGGGCCACCCGGTGGGGCGGGCCAGATCGAGTCCGCGCTGCATCCATTCCAGTGCGGCATGGTGGTCGTTTAAATTATTGAAGTCGTCGCCAATATTGGTGGCGGCAAAGATGGCGCGGCGGATTTGCCCGGTGGCCAAGGCCAGCTCGAAGGTTTGCATGCCGAGCGTGGTGGAGCGGCCGTAATCACACAGTAACGATGCGGAGGTGCTCAGAAAATCGGTGACACAAGCGGCGACGGCACGCGGCAAATGGTTGATTTCTTCGGTGAAGTGGCCGCCCCAGCGTTCTTTGGCACTGCGCACATCGCGAAACGCTTCGGCGCGCGCCAGTTCTGCTTCAAAGATATCGACCCTGACCCAGTCGCCGGTCTGGCGCACCTGTCCGGAGGCTTGCTCCAGATAGTGGTCGCGCTTTTTGGCGTCGCCACGGCTGTTTTCCACCCAGGCCAGCAACCAGTAGCCGTCGGCACAGCCGGTATGGTCATTGACTTGCTGAAATACCGCCATGGCGGTATTGGCCAGTTGTTCGGCGGCGTCCGGGTCAGCAAACAGCCATTTGGCATTGCCGCGCACCAGATCCAGCCTTGCCCTGATCGCGCGTTGTTGCATCGGATCGAAGATCAGGCTGGAACACAGGTTTTCGGCTTCGTCGGCATACACCAATGCGGTACGGGTGTCACGTTCGCCCAGATACCAGGCCAGACGCACCAGGGCAAACAGACGCGCGGAGCCATGCAGGGCCGACAGACCGGCCTGCAATTGCGTGACTTCGTCGTTGCTGACAAACATCTCCATGGTTACACTCCTGGGACGGTGCATTGTGCTGCACTGCACCGCCATATTGCATCGTATACCTGATTTTTCAAGCCAGCGGCTTTTTCTGTCAAACCAGTGCGGGTTCCAGCGCCAACTCCACGCTTAGTGGTAAATCCAGTACAAACATGGTGCCCTCACCCAATTCACTGTGTACACTGATTTTGCCACCCAATAATGAGGTGACAATATTATAAATAATGCTCATACCCAGGCCACTGTCACCCTGACCGGTTTTG
>JBDLSU010000431.1:0-4985 GCA_039799405.1 Pseudomonadota bacterium
GAAGTGGTACTGACGCCGCTGCCGATGTACCACGTATTTTCACTGGTCTGCAATTGTCTGACCTTTATGACCATGGGCGGTTTGAATGTCCTGATCACTAACCCGAAAGATTTGCCCGCCTTCGTCAAGCTGATGCGCAGCACCCCCTGGACCGTGATGACCGGGGTGAATACGCTCTACAACGAGTTGGCGCATATGCCCGGTTTTGGGCCGGATTGCGCGCGCCATGCCAAGGTGTCGGTGGGCGGTGGTGCCGCCATGTTGCGTCCGGTAACCGAGCGCTGGATGGCCCTGACCCAAGCCCCGCTGATCGAGGGCTATGGTTTGAGTGAATGCACCGCCGCCGTGTGTATTAACCCGATGGAGAGCGCCCAGGTCGGTAAAATCGGTTTGCCGGTGCCCTCAACCGAAGTGAAAATTGTGCGGGAAGATGGGCAAACCTGCGCGCCGGATGAGGTGGGGGAAATCGTGGTGCGCGGGCCGCAGGTAATGCGCGGCTATTGGCAGCGTGAGGCTGAGACCGCCGAAGTGTTGAGCGCCGATGGCTGGCTCAAAACCGGCGATATCGGCAGCATGGACCGCGATGGCTGGGCGCTGGTGTCGGATCGCAAGAAAGACATGATTATTGTGTCCGGGTTTAATGTCTATCCGGCTGAAATTGAAACCGTGGTGGCGGGCTTGCCTGGGGTAGCCGATGTCGCGGCGGTCGGGGTGGTGGACGAGCGCACGGGGGAGGCGGTGAAATTGTTCGTGGTGCGGCATGACCCGAACCTGAGCAGCGAGGCCATTTTTGCGCATTGTGAGGCCAATCTGGCGCGTTATAAATTGCCGCGCCAGATTGAATTTCGCAGCGAACTGCCGAAAACTGCGATTGGTAAAATTTTGCGCCGCTGCTTGCGTGAAGAAGGAATAAAACCACCCGGTGCAGACATAAGCAAATAAGCAAAATGTCGAATTCGGCCATGGCTTCAAGTGTTGATAGTTAAGGCTTGAAGCGTGCGCCGCAGCATGAATGTTTTCATGGGGCAAAAATGTTGAGTGAGGCAAAAGCGGAGTGAAAAAATGTTGCATTGCGGAATAAAAAGTCCAGAAAATAACACCAAATTATCGCTGCTGGGTACTTGACAATGGGGCTGTAGTCTACGATACTGATTCCCGCAGTAACAAAAACAAGCATGTCAAGAGAATTCGCAAACAGAATCGCTTTTTTTAGCATTTTCCTGTTGCAGAGCAGTTACACTACGCCGATCACTTACTTATTAATGCACGACACAAAAAGGATCTATGAAAAGTTCAAAATTTTTATTCGCCCTGACAGCCCTGGCCATCGCGGCTTCCAGCCACGCAGCCACTGGCCCTGCTCCCTCCACTACTGCAAGCAGCCCTGTTTTATTGTCGGAAGGATTTGATAACATCAATACCCTTGGTTCCCTGGGTTGGGAACTGGTTAATGCCAGCACTGCTCCCGGTATGGGCTGGTTCCAGGGCAATGATGGTGTTTTTTCCGCTCATTCCGGTGCTGCCAATTCCTATGTTGCTGCCAATTACCTGAGCGCCCAAGGCGGCTCCGGGATTGTTGATAACTGGCTGTTGAGCCCGGTGTTGACTCTGAACCAGCAATCCTCCCTGTCTTTCTTTGCCCGTACCGATGGCCCAGGCTTTGGTGACAAGCTTGAAGTGCGTTTCACTGCTGGCAATTCCAGCGATCTGGCACAGTACACCACCCTGGTTACCACCGTGGGTGCCAATGGCGATTTCCCTGATGCCGGCTTTACCAATTTCGTTGCGCAATTGCCTGTTACCGGCACTGGCCGCTTTGCTTTCCGCTACACCGTTTCTGACGCTAATAACGCCAACTATATCGGTATTGATTCCGTGAGCGTGACAGCGGTTCCTGAACCATCGACTTACGCCATGATGGGCCTGGGCCTGGCTGCGCTGGCACTGGTACGTCGCAAAGCGAAAAAAGCCTGATCCAAACCTGGTAACACAAGCGGGTTTTTGTCCTGAAGGATGAACGCCCTGATTTTGTGTGGCTTGATTGATAAATAAAATAGAAGAGGAACATTATGTCCATAGGGAAAAGTAAAAAAATCGGCGCGCTGGCTGCGTTGACCGCTTTGATGTTGTCCGGTAGTGCCTTGGCTGGCACTGCTTCGTTGCAATTGGCTACCGATGCGCCTGTTACGACCAGCCCGGCTGGTATGAAAGTGGTGCGCGATGCAACGACTGGCGAATTGCGCGCACCAACTGCCGCAGAAGCCAAAGCCATGCTGGAACAAGATATGGCCGCCATCAAAGCAAATGGTAAAGCGGGTGTTGGCATGTTGACTGGCACTGATGCGCCTCAACAAAAAGTGGTGGAAAGTGGTGCTGTGATGCTGGAACTGGCTGAAGATACGATGGTGTACTCGGTGGTTAAGCGTGCTGCTGATGGTTCCTTGAACATGCAATGCGTAACTGGTGCCGACGCCGCCAAAAAACTGTTGCACAGCAAATCCCCAGCCACCAAGCAGGAGCACAAGCATGACAAATAATTTTCGTTTCGGTTTGAAAACCCTGGCTGTTTCGATCGCATTGATGGGCGCAGTAGCATCGGCCCAGGCTGCACAGATTCAAATTTTGAACACCAATGCACCTGGCGTTGGTTTTAATGATCCGACGCCTGCAACACCCGTCGGCGGCAATACCGGCACTACTTTGGGCGAACAGCGTTTGATCGCTTTCACTTATGCCGCCAATATCTGGGGCGCAACCCTGAACAGTGATGTACCTATCATTATTAACGCCACGTTTGAGCCGCTCAATTGTACTGCTACCAGTGCGACTCTGGGTAGCGCAGGTGCCACCTCGGTTTTTCGTGACTTCGATGGCGCACCCAAGGCTGGTACCTGGTATGGTGGCGCACTGGCCAACAAATTGTCTGGTGTTGACCAGGCTGCTGGCGCACCGGTAATTCGTGCCCGTTTTAACTCCAATCTGGGTTTGAATGCCAACTGCCTGCCAGGCTCGCCATTCTATCTGGGTCTGGATGCCAATCATGGTAGCCTGATCGACTTCCCGACTGTGTTGTTGCATGAAATGGGTCATGGTGTTGGCTTCCAGACCTTCACCAGTGGTTCCACTGGCGCGCAATTGGCTGGTTTCCCGTCAGTATGGGATCACTTTATGCTGGACAACCGCACCAACAAGTTGTGGACCGACATGACTGCTGAGGAGCGCATTGCGTCGGCCATCAGTGGCAATGGTTTGTCCTGGACGGGTGATCGTGTGACGGCTGCTGCGCCTGGTGTTTTGTCGCGTAGCCCGAATCTGGCAGTCAGTGGCCCGGCGGCAAGTAGCATCGCTGGTGATTATGTGGTGGGTGAAGCCTCGTTTGGTCCGGTCTTGTCGATAACGGCACCCGTGGTTGCTCAAGTGATGCCGGTGGTGGATCAAGCCAACGGTACCGGCCTGGCCTGTAATCCTTTGACTGGCGCCAATGCGTTGGCTGTGCGCGGCAATATCGCGGTAGTGGATCGTGGTGTGTGCGCGTTCAACATCAAGGTTAAAAATGCGCAAAACGCTGGTGCCAAGGGCGTGATTGTGGTCGATAACGTGGCTGCACCAATCAGCGGTCTGGGCGGCACCGATGCGACCATCACCATCCCTGCGGTGCGTGTCACGCTGGCTGACGGTACACGGTTGAAGTCGGCATTGCAAACCCGTTCGCGCACTGCTTCCGGCGTGATTGGTTCGCTCGGCCGTAGCGCTACCCGTTTTGCTGGTACTGATAACCAGGGTCGTGCTTTGTTGTACACACCAACCACGTTTTCGCCAGGCTCATCGGTGTCGCACTACACCACCGATACCTCGCGCAATCAGTTGATGGAACCGGCGATTAGTGCTGATTTGAGCCACTCGCCAACTTTGCCACTCGATTTGACTTACGAGTTGCTGAAGGATATTGGCTGGTAATTGATGGTTGATGGTTGATGGTTGATGCGCTGATCGGCGCGAAATCAGATGTAACGTAGCAGTAAAGCAGCAGGCCACCTGGGCGACCAAGTGGCCTTTTGCTTTGGTGCCCGGTTTTTTGCGTTACGATAGCGGCTTTCCAATGCCAAAGAGGGATCGATCATGTCGCAATGGGTATATACCGAACGCTGCCAACATCTGGGTGTTATTACGCTGGATCGGCCCAAAGCGCTCAATTCGCTCTCGCTCGATATGGTGCGCGCCCTTACCGCCACCTTGCTGGCCTGGCGCGATGACGCCAATGTCGCTGCGGTTCTGATCAAAAGCAGCCACCCGCGCGCCTTTTGTGCCGGGGGCGATATCCGTTTTTTTTATGAGTCCGGGCGCGCCACCCCGCAAACCGGGAGCGCCCTGATTGAAGATTTCTTCAGCGAAGAATATGCCCTCAATCATCTGATTCACACCTTCCCCAAGCCGTATATTGCCCTGATGGACGGGGTCGTGATGGGCGGCGGCATGGGTATTGCCCAGGCCGGGGCGCAAAGTGCGTGCCGGATTGTTACTGAGGGTACCCGCATGGCAATGCCGGAAGTGACGATAGGCTTGTTTCCGGATGTGGGCGGCAGTTATTTCCTCAGTCGCACCCCATCGCATTTTGGCCGCTACATGGCCTTGTCGGGTGAAACCATCAGCGTGGCGGATACCTTGCTGGCAGGTTTGGCCGATTATTATGTGCCAGCCGCCCAATTGCCCGTGCTGCAAGCATTTCTGGCGCAAGCCACGCTGCAGGACTGGCAACAAGGGCTGGCGTTGCTCGGAAACTGGTGCGCACCCTGGCAAGATACGCTCGATCGGGGTAGCGCCTTGCTGGGCCATTGCCGGGCTCAGATTGAAGGTCATTTCGGCCAGGATCAAGTTGTCCAGATTATGGCGTCGCTGGCGCAGGATGACACTGAATTTGCCCGTACCACCCTGGCGACCATGCAAAAGCGTTCACCTTTGATGCAATGCGTGACGCTGGAACAACT
>JBDLSU010000432.1:0-5777 GCA_039799405.1 Pseudomonadota bacterium
GCCATCGACAGGGCACGGCGTTCCAGATCGGCTTCCTGGGCGGCGGCGGCGCGGTCCAGCATGGCGGGTAGTTCGCCGGTAATTTCACCGGCGCGTATCATGTGGATCAACATCGCCGGGAAGTGTTTTTGTACCGATAGCGCCCGCGCCAGGCTGACCCCTTCGCGCACGCTGGCGGTGGCGTCATCGACCAGTTCGCGCATGGCAATGTTGGAAAGCGTGTCGCGGCTGGTTTGCAGGGCGCGCAAAATCGGTACGCCGGAGCCGGTGGTAATGGCCAGGGTGCTGGCAAAGCGCGCGGTATTCAAGCTGCGTTCAAATTTGCCATACAGCGGCGCAGTCAGTTGCCAGGCGTGCCAGCGGTATTTGATGTCGTGATTTTTCAGGGCGTTGCGCCAGGCAAAAAATGCGGCGATGGTTGCCGCCAGCACATACAGCCCGTAGCCGCGCACAAAGGTCGAGACATTGAGCATCATGATGGTCAGGAGCGGCAGTTTTTGCTTGGTGTTGGAAAACACTTGCACAATCTGCGGCACCACGTAGGTGAGCAAAAAGATCACGATGAAAAACGCCACGACCGTCACGATGGCGGGGTAGGTAAACGCCAGTTTGACCTTGTCCATCAGCGCGTTGCGCCGTTCCAGATAATCGGCCAGGCGCGACAAGACGCGCGACAAATGCCCGGTTTGCTCGCCCGAGGCCACCAGCGCGCGATAGATGTCGGCAAAGTCGCGCGGGTAGCGTGACAGGGTTTCCGAGAGCGACGCACCACCCATGACTTCGGAGCGGATCGCGCCGATCAAATCGCGCACATAGGGCCGTTCGGCTTGTTCCAGCAGGGCCGAAAAGGCTTGTTCCAGTGGCAATCCGGCTTCCAGCAAGCTGGCCAACTGCCGGGTGAACAGGGTGATTTCGACGGTCGAGAGTTTTTCGCCAAAGCCGCCGCGTTTGCTCACGCCACTGGCATCGACCTGGTTTTCAATCGCCACCACCGACAGCGCGGCCAGCCCCTGGTTGCGCAGGTCGGCACGCGCGGCACGGGCGCTATCGGCGTTGAGCACGCCTTTTTTGGTTTTGCCGAGGTCGTCTACGGCTTCATAGCGAAATGCAGGCATGGGGCTTAATCTTTCGTAACGCGCAGCAGTTCGGCCAGGGTGGTGGTGCCGTTTTTGAGCCAGCGCTCGCCGTCTTCACGCATGGTTAGCATGCCGTCTTGCTGGGCGGTAGCGCGAATCTCGGCTTCAGAGGCGCGGTTATGGATTTGCGCCCGGATCGGATCGGTGGTCAGCAGCAATTCATACACACCAACCCGGCCCTGATAACCGGAGCGGCCGCATTTGTCGCAACCGACGGCATGCCATTCGCCGTGTTCGTCCTGGCGTTTGCAATGTTCGCACAGCTTGCGCACCAGCCGCTGCGCTACTGCGCCGAGCAGGGACGAGGACAGCAGGAAGGGTTCAATCCCCATGTCCAGCAAACGCGTCACTGCCGCGACTGAATCATTGGTATGCAGGGTCGCCAGCACCAGGTGACCGGTGAGCGAGGCTTGCACCGCAATTTGCGCAGTTTCCAGATCGCGAATTTCACCGATCATGATCACGTCCGGGTCTTGCCGCAAAATCGCGCGCAAGGCTTTGGCGAAACTCATGTCGATTTTGGCATTGACCTGGGTTTGGCCGACGCCAATCAAATCGTATTCGACCGGGTCTTCCACGGTCAAAATATTGGTGGTGCTGGCGTTCAGGCGTGACAGCGCCGCGTATAGCGTGGTGGTTTTACCGGAGCCGGTTGGCCCCGTCACCAGCACAATGCCATGCGGCTGGTTGATGACGTTGTCAAACTTGGTCAGCAGGTCGGTATCCATGCCGAGGTGGCTCAGGTCGAGCCGGGTGGCTTCCTTATCCAGCAAACGCAATACTGCGCGTTCGCCATGGCCGGTGGGCAGGGTCGAGACCCGCACGTCCACCGGTTTGCCGCCGACGCGCAAGGTGATGCGGCCGTCTTGCGGCAAGCGCTTTTCGGCAATGTCGAGCGCGGCCATGATCTTGATACGCGAAATCAAGGAAGCGTGGATGGCTTTTTTCGGGCGGATGACGTCACGCAGGGCACCGTCGATGCGAAAGCGCACTACCGAAGTTTGCTCGAACGGTTCGATATGGATATCAGACGCGCCTTCGCGCAGCGATTGGGTCAAGAGCGCATTGATCATGCGAATCACCGGGGCATCGTCGGCCGATTCCAGCAAGTCTTCAATTGCCGGTACGTCTTGCATCAGCTTGGTCAGATCGAGATCGGCTTCAAATTCATCGGCTACTTGCGAGGCGTCGCCGCCAGAGCTGGCATAGGCACGGGCGATGGCGTCTTCCAGTTCTTGTTTGGGCACTGATTTGAGTTTGACCCGGCCAAAGCGGCGCGAGACTTCGGCGATCGCGTTGGGCGGGGTGCTGCTGGAAATCCAGACTTCTACCGCGTGCGGTACGGCGTCGCTGCGTTTGGCCAGCAAGCCGTAGTCACGCGCGTAGGCGTAGGGGAGGAGGCGGGCATCAATCATGGCGCGCTCACTGCTTGCCTTGGGGAGCCGGGCTTGGTGCCGGGGTACTTGGCTGGGCTGGTTGCGGCGTCTTGATGAAGTCGCCCCCGGCCGGTTTGCCGTTTTCCAGCGGTGGCAGGGTGCTCAGGCCGGTGTTAGGCAAGAGTGGGGTTTGTGCCGGTTTGTTGGCTTCGCCATTGCCACGAATGTAGTCGTAGCGGCTGGCCGAGATTGCCAGGCTTTGTTCTGCAGTGCGAATGATGACGGGGCGCAAAAATACCAGCAAATTGGTTTTGCTGCGGTCACGTTTTTGATATTTGAAAAAATTGCCCAGGATCGGAATATCGGCCAGGCCGCGCACCTTGTCCACGCCATCACTGGTGGAATCTTCAATCAGGCCACCGAGCACGATGATTTGATTGTCATCGGCCAGGATATTGGTCTCAATCGAACGCTTGTTGGTGGTGGGGCCACCGGCGCTGGCGGCGGTTGATTTGTCGATGGACGAGGTTTCCTGGAACACCGCCATCTTGATGGTGCCGCCTTCGGAAATTTGCGGCCGCACGCGCAGGGTCAGGCCCACGTCTTTGCGTTCAAAGGTCTGGAACGGATTACCGCCGCCACTGGCCGACTGGGTGAAGCTGCCGCTGGTAAATGGTACGGTTTTACCGACCACGATTTTGGCTTCTTCGTTGTCCAGCGTTAGCAAGTTGGGGGTGGACAGAATATTGGCATTGCCATCGGTTTCCAGTGCGTGCGCCAGTGCGCCCAGGCTCAGGGCACCGTTGATCTGGCGGAACACCCCGACCGAGAAGCCATCACCCGGCAATTGCACCGAAGTGGAACCGGTGCGGGTGGAGGCGGCGATGGCGGTCAGACTGTTGCTGCCAGTGGTGGAATTGAAGCCAGTGAGGCCACCGATGCGGTAGTTGCTCTTGTCATTGCCGGACAGCCCGGCCCACTGGATGCCAAATTCGGCCGCCTTGGACGAGGTGACTTCAACAATCAGCGATTCGATATACACCTGGGCACGGCGCGAATCGAGCAAATCGATCACATTGCGCAAATTGCGGTAGACCGGTTCGCTGGCGGTAATGATCAGGGTATTGGTGGTGGCATCGGCCTGGATGAAGCCAGCGGCACCGCCGGACGACAGTGGCTGCGGCGCGGGTGTCGAAGGCGGGAGCGTACCGGGCTGATTGGCACCGGGATTCGGTTGCGGGCTGGGCTGGGTGCTGGTGCTGCTGCTGGCTGCCGGGCTGGAGGTGTCGGACGAGACCACGGCGCGCAGGGTTTGCGCCAGCTTGGTGGCGTCAGCGTTTTTCAGGTACACCACATGCACATTGCCAGCCTGATTGGTAGGTTGATCGAGCTTGGCGATCAGGGACTTGGCAAAATTGGCGCGTGCCAGCGAGGGGGCGCGCAATACGACCGAGTTGGTGCGCGGATCGGCCAGTACGCTGATACGGCCACCATCCGGCCCGGCATTCGATTCGGTCAGGCGCGTCACCATGGTGGCAATGTCGCTGGCTATGGCATGGCGCACCGGAATGACATCGATATCGCTATTGGATGGCGTATCGAGTGCGGCAATAATTTTACCCAGCCGCGTGACGTTATCGGCAAAATCGGTAATGATCAGGGTATTGTTGCCGGGGTTGGCGTTGACGGTATTGTTGGGCGAAATCAGCGGTCGTAAAATCGTTACCAGATTGGTTGACGATTCATAATTGAGGCGGAAAATCTGGCTGACGATCTGGTCGCCCTTGACAGGATTGGCGACTGGTGCTACCTGTGTCGGGCTGCTGTGCAATTTGGCTTCGGATTCCGGCACCACTTTGGCGAAACCGTCACCCATGACCAGAGTGTTACCGGTCAGGCGCAGGGTGGAACTGAGCAGCTTCAGGGTTTCGGCCTTGGACAATGGTTTTTCCGGTGCCAGCGTCATGGAGCCCTTGACGCGCGGATCAACGATGATGGTAATGCCGACATAATGGCCGACCGCCTTGACCACCGATTCAATATCGGCATTCACCATATTCAGTACCGCCCCCTCTTGTTCGGCCGCATGGGCCACTGGCATGCCCGCCAGAGTGCAACTGAGCAGGGTCGCCAGCGAGAGTTTTTGCCAGGTAGTGCTACCAATTCGGCCGGTACGGACTGGCCCGCCGGATTGGCTGGCGCGTGATTGGTTTGGAATAGCCATGTTGAATGTTTTTTTCATTGTCTGAACTCTAAAGCAATAATGGTTTTGTCGCCTTCTTGTCGGCGCTGACCCAATAAATTGAGTAAATTCGCCAATCTCTCTTCTTCCCCGCGTGCTGCATCGGCCTTGCCAGAAAACTCGAACTGCCCACCCGCCAGACGCCCTTTGCCGGATAACAGCAGCGCACCCTTGACGGTTTCCAGATTCAGTTGGGCTTGTTGGCCCTCCCACTGCATCGTCAGTTTGTAGCTGCCCAGTGGTTTGATGCTGGACAACGCCGAACCGATATCGTTCAATTCCACCGTGGTTTGTCCACGTAAATCTACTTGCTGCCCCTGGCGTGCCAGGTTCAGGGTATTCCAGCTTACCCGCATTTGTCCGGACGGGTTAAGCGTATTGAGTGGTGCGCCCAGGCCGGCCAGCCGTTCCGCTGGCTGGGTAATGCTACCGGCACTGACTTGCCATTCGCTCCAACTGCCGCTCAATTCCACTGGCTGGCTCAGTGCCGCCGGGTTTTCCAGCCGCATCTGCACTTTGCCCAGCAACACCAGTGGCGACAGTTGCCAACTGAAGCGTCCGGGCAGCAAGGGCGTTACCGGGGCATTACCCGCCGCTGCCCCGCCAATGAAGGCTGAACCATGCCACAGCGTACCTTGCGGTTCACCCAGCGTCAGGCGCCCCGCCGTCTGCTTTTCCACAATTTCGACCAGAGTAGCGGCTGGCAGAAAAAATAAAACGGTCAAAAAAACAGTCAGGACTGCGGCAAACAGCCATAGTGCTATACGTGCCACGACATACCTCCCTGCCTGGTACCACCGCACTGGACATCTGTGTTGCCGCTGTTGATGCCATATTTGATGCTGTATCTGGTGCGCGCGAACATCATTGCAATTGCTGTTTCAGTGTCAGGTTGGCATTGATATTGCCGACAGTCGGCTGCGCCACAATGCTCGCTTCCAGCACCGAAATCCGGCTGGTTTTTTGCACTTCACTCAGCCACGCTGCCAGATTGGCAAACGGGACATTGGTCAGCTTGACCAC
>JBDLSU010000433.1:0-14388 GCA_039799405.1 Pseudomonadota bacterium
GGGGCAAGCGCCTGCCAAAATGGAGCGGGCGCAAGACATGTATGCCATTTTGGCCGAGGGGCTGGGTATGCGCACGGTATTTTCCAGTTCGGTGACGCCGAAAAAGCCGCTGGCCGCGTCAGGCAAGGCCAGTTGGTTGCTGAACCAGCCGCACCGGGTGCTGGAGATTGGCAAGGGGGATGTGCAACACACGCTGATGTTCCATTTTCATATGGATACGCTGGGGCCACATCTGCCGTCGAGTATTCATGACGGCCAGGACGACACCATTTTGTGTGGCCGTGGCATGCTCGACTCGAAAGGCCCGGCGGTGGCGCTGCTGGCGGCACTGGGTGAAATTTTGCAGCAGCGTCCGGATATTTTTGAGCATATCCGCATCGTGATTCAAATGGCAGGCAGTGCCAAGGAATGCCCGATGGGGCAACAAAATGCGGTCGATCTGGCACAGCATGGTTTGTATGGTCATCTGAATGTGTTTATGCAGGCCGATGACGCGCGCCATTTTGAAACCTGCACCCTGGCCCGGCGTGAAACGCTGGCTTTTGCTACCAGCGACTTCAAGCTGGACGAGTTTTCTTGTGATGCGCCCGATTTTATGGCCGAAGCGGAAGGCATTTTCAGTGCCGTGGTACAGCCTGCGGCGTCGGATGAAATGCAGGAAGAATCGGTGGCTTTGACCGATTTGTATTGTTTTATGCAAGACCTGGGCGATTTGATCGTCACGTTTGCTGAACGCCGTGCTGGCGTGGTCAGCCCTTTCAGTTTGAGCAGCAAACTCGATGTCGGCACCGCATGCGTATTAACGCTACCGCACCCGGCTACCGCCGCCAATGGCGACAATTTCCGTATCAGCCTGTAATTAAAAGGGTGGTACAGCAAAATGGCCCCGCCACAAGCGGGTGCATTTTGCGCCCCCGGCCAAGCATTGGCGCACAACCCCGCGCCAGGGCCGGATTCAAGCAAACATCATCAGGCCGGGAGCCAGCCTTTTGCCAGCCGCCCCGGCGTAATGCCCATAATGCGACGGAAGTGCCGCGTAAAATGCGATTGATCGGTGAACCCGGTCAGCAGCGCGGCATCGACCACCGAAACCCCGGATTCGATCATGCGTTGCGCCCGCAACAGGCGGCGATTGAGGTGATAGGCATACGGCGAAATCCCGAATGCATTGGTAAAGCTGCGCACCAGGTGCGAGGTATTCATCTGGGCGATTTGCGCCAGTTCTTCCAGGGTGATGGGGCGATCAAAAATGCTGTGCAAACACTCGCGTACCCGTGCCAGGGCGTTGTCACCGCTACATTTTTTCTGGGGCAAGCCAGTGGCGATTTGTTCCAGCCGCTGTAACAAGAGTAAAAATTCACTATCCACCGCGCCTGCTTCGGCACTGGCTGCGCGCACATCCATGCAGGCGGCCATCAGGCTGCGAAAGCGCTGCGCCGCAAGCTGATCGGTGCTAACGGCTTCTTTAAACCATAGCATCTCGGCATTCGGGTTCTTGCCCAGCGCCAGATTCATGGCTTGCGGCTCAATAAACAGATTGAGGTAGCGCAAGCCGTCGTCATCGGCTTCGCCGGTATGGATTTGTTCGGGATTGGTAATGCAAAGTTGATCGACCCGGGCGGCAAAGCGGCTGCCAGCGCATTCAAAGTGATTAATGCCCTGCTCGACCAGACCGATCGAATAACCGTCGTGCATATGGCGCGGGAAGGCAAATGAGCGAATCACACCTTGCCGCATCAAGACCCCGGGCTTGATAAGCAATATTTCGGATTCTACTATTTCCTTCATTGGACCCCCGGGTTATGGAACTGATGCAAGCCAATCATCCTTTCTGATTTAAAATCATGCCTAGCACAATCTTAAGACTACCGCAAGACTAATCACGGCTTTTTGGCGAACTTTGAACGATTGTATCGTAAAAGCACATTCAAATATAGCCATATTCGTTAATCAAAATCAAGATTGATGATTGGGCGCTTTGGCCGACAAAAAAATGGCACGGTCAAAAGCTGACCGTGGTTTGTATTGCCGGACAAGGTGAAAGAATAATTTTTTCTTAAGATAATGATTTTTTGCCGTATAAGCCAGCGTCATGCGATGGTTTGAGAAATCCGGGCCATGAATTGAGAAAAACGCTCAATTGAGCAAGTGGGCTGGTGGCCGACGTGGCGAATTGGCCAGCAACCGGCCAAATTCGGAACGCGAAATGCCGATCGATTTTTCGACCAGCGCACTGTATAACAAAATGCCTTCGCATTCGTCGGGCAATTGCTGCGCCAGTTCCATCAGCTCGCGCCCCGGCAGTTCGGCGTTGAAGCGGGAGTCAAAGCGCTCGCTATAGGCGCTGCGGTCGGCGCAGGCCACGATCATGGAACGGCCGTCGGGCGCTTCGGTAAATGCCACGCCAATGTGGTCTTGCTCGCGCACCACGCTCAAGCTGTCCATGTCGGGCGGCGCGCCGATCAGGGCGATGCCAATCATCGACTCCATGAACACGGAAAAAAAGTGATCCAGTGCGGCGTCCGAATCGGGATCAGCAAATACGGCGGCCATCAATTCGGACAAGGGGGCCTGGGTGGGCGTAATACGGCGATACTTCATGTGGGTCTTACCAGGTTATTGTCAATGTGATCAAAAAAATTCACCCGGATGGGCAGAAGGCTGATTCTACCATAGCCAGCCGGGTGCGAAAGTCAGGCCGCTGGCAAGCGGATGCGCACGCAACACCCCTGGCCTGAAGGCGGATCGATGCTGATTTCGCCCTTCAGGCGCTGGGTGATCTGGTTGTAGGCCACGTACAGCCCCAGCCCGATATGGCCGCCCAGCCCGCTTTGGGTGGTAAAGAAGGGCTCAAATACATTGGCGCGATGTTGTGCGTCAATGCCCAGCCCGTTATCGCGCACGCACAAGGTGACGCTACCATCCGCATTGGCACTGGCACTGGCACTGAGCCAGATTTGCGGCACGATGCTGTCGGCCAGTCCCACAAAAGCATGGTCAAGCACATTTTGCAGGATGCGGCTGAGGGCTTCGGTCAGGGCAGCGCACACCGTGCGCACGGCAAGCCCGGGTACAACCTCGATATGCACCTGGCCACCGGCTTGCAGCAAGGGCGCGCACAACAGGGTGGCCAGATCGTCCAGATAGGTTTGCAGATCGATCAGGCCGGGTGCTTCATTTTCAGCGCCCACGGCAATGGCCTTGAAGCTGACCACCAGATCGGCCACCCGGGTATTGGCATTCAAGGCCAGGGTGGTATATTCGCCGCCTTCCTGCAGGCATTCTTGTAATACCGATTTACTCAGTTGCCCGCTTTGCACGGCTTGCGCCAACCGTTGCCAGACACTTTGCGCGCCCGACAAGGCCATCAGCGCGGTGCCCACCGGGGTATTGATTTCATGCGCCACCCCGGCCACCAGCGAGCCAAGCGAGGCCAGTTTTTCTTGTTCCACCAGTTGCGCCTGTTTTTGCTGCAATTCCATGGTGCGCTGCTGCACCTGGGCTTCCAGCTCCAGTTGGCGCTGACGCAAATAGCGGGTGCGAAATTGCACCAGTACCAGCACCATGCCCAATACCAGCGCGGCCAGCAAGAGCGGCCACCACCAGCTCTGGTGCCAGGCGGGCAATACCCTGATGGGCACCACCCGTTCTTGCGGGTTAAATTCGCCATTGCGATTGGAGCCGCGCAGGCGCAAGCGATACTGACCGGGTGGCAAATTGGTGTAGGCGGCCAGACGGCGCGAAGGGTCGGTATTGATCCAAGCGGCATCGTAGCCTTCCAGTTGGTAGGCATAGCGATTGCGCTCGGGGTCGGAATAATCGAGCGCGGTAAATTCCAGCGCCAGACTATTGGCCTGCGGCTGCAGCACCAAACCCGGGCCGTTCTGGTTCAGGGGCGCGGGCGGCAGCATTTTGCCACCGGCTTGCACGCTGCTGACCAGTACCGGCGCGCGATAATGCCAGTCACGCAGGGGTTGCGGCCGTACCAGGGTGATGCCACCAACGCCACCAAACATCAGTTCGCCCTGGCTGCTTTGGGTGCCGGAATTGATCCAGTAGGCGGGCACCACCACGCCCTCGGCGCGCTGCAAGGTGCGCACGGTAAAGCGCACCGGATCCAGTTGCGCCAGCCCGGCGTCGGTACTGACCCAGATTTGTCCGTGCCCGTCTTCCAGCACCTTGTTCACCAGATCATGCGGCAAGCCCTGCGCCACGCCAAAGCGCCGCCACTGCGGCTTGGCCCCGGCCCGCACTAACAGATTCAAGCCGCCGCCCTGGGTGGCGGCCCAGATGCGCCCGCGCGAATCGAGCAAAATATTTGCCACATTGCCATGCGCCAGCCCGCCCGCAACGGCCGCTTGCGGCGCATAGTGCTGCATGCTGCCACGCTGGCGCTGGTAGTGATACAGGCCAAAATCGGTGGTGCCGATCCATACCTCTCCGGCCCTGGCACCCTGCCCGGTTTCAATCACCTGAATGATGCGCTTGTCGAGCGCTTCGGTGCCGGGCAAGCGCCGCATCTGCGGCTGCAAAGGGGTCGTCAGATCATAATGCCACAAGCCGTCGGTGCCGCCGACAAACAGGCCGCTGGCACTTTGCTGCAGTGCGCGCACGGGAAGATGCGGCTCGCGCGGGCTCAGGTTAACTTGCTGCAATTGCTGCCCGGCCGGGTCGCTGACAAACAAACCGCGATCAGTGCCGATATACACTTTGCCATTGAGCGGGCGCGAGATGGCATACACCCGGTTGCCTTGCAGACTGAGGCCGGGGTTGCTGCCGGGTTTGCTGCCGGGTTTGCTGTTATCCTGGTGCAACCAGGCTACCCGGGCGCTGTCGGGGCGGATGATATTGATGCCCTGCCCCAACAAACCCAGCCAGACCGAGCCGTCCGGCATGGCGGTCATGGCGGTGACATCGGTATCGCGGATGCCATTGCTGCGGCCGCTATTGCCAAACAGGCTGATGATGCCGGACTGGCCGGGGTCATACATATTGAGGCCGCGATGGGTGCCGATCCAGACCAGGCCGGAGCGATCCCGCAACATGGCCCCGACCGTGTTGGCGGCCAGGCTGGTGGCGACACTGGCGTCATGGGTCAGGCGGCGCAGTTGCTGGCTGCGGCTATCGAGCAGCACCAGGCCCTGGCCCAGGGTGCCGAGCCAGATTTCAGCGGGGCCAAGTTCGAGTATCGAATAAATCGTATCCTGCGGCAAACCGCTATTGGCAGGCCCGGCCACCAGCGTGGCTTGCAAGGTGCGGGTATCGACCGCAAACAAGCCCTTGCCGATGGTGCCCACCCACAGCGTGCCGTCCTGACTCAGGCCCAGGCTAAAAATCACCGCTTTGGGCTGCTGTGGCAAGGGCACGGGGATGAATTTTGCCCCGTCCTGTACCACCAGCCCGGCCCCGGTGCCAATCCACAGCCGCCCCTGCTGGTCACGCGCCAGATTGCGCACGATGTTGCTGGGCAGGCTGGCCGGATCGTTGGCATCATGGTGCCACTGCTGCACCTTGCCGGTGGCCGGCCAAAAGTGATCCAGCCCGCCACGGCTGGCGACCCACAACCCGTCGGCACCGTCACTCAGGATTGCGCTCACGGCCACATGGCTGATGCCTTGCGGCCCGACCGGAATGCGCACAAATTGATCACGCGCGGCGTCGTAGCGCACCAGGCCACCGCTATTGGTGCCGATCCAGATTTGGCCCTGCGGGTCCAGATACAGGCTGGCGATGTAATTGTCGGGCAAGCTGGCCGGGTCGGCCGGATCGGGTTGATACACCCGGAAGCGGTAGCCGTCCCAGCGTGCCAGCCCGCCCTGGGTGCCAACCCAGATAAAGCCGTTGCGATCTTCCAGCAAGGCCGTTACCGAGGTGTGCGGCAAGCCCTGTTCCACGCTCAAATGTTTGAATACGATATCGGCCAGCGCGCCCCAGCGCTGCGCCGGGTCAGCCGCTGCCGGGCCGGGCCACAGCAAAGCAAGCCAACAAACCCAGAGCAAAGACCATAACGATGGCAGCCAGGGCCAGCGTGAATGGCGCGCCACTGGCAAAGCGCTAGCCATGGCTGGCGGCCCCGCCCGCCTTGACCTGTGCCCCCGCGTCGAGCAAGATGCTGACCGTGCTGCCCTGCCCGGCTTGGCTCTTGATACGAATTTGCCCGTTCAGGCGTTGCACCACCTGATTGAAGGCCACATGCAGCCCCAGCCCGATATGCCCGCCCAGGCCGCTGCGGGTGCTGAAGAAGGGGTCAAACACTTTGGGCAAATCGTCCGGCCCGATGCCGACGCCATTGTCAGCAACTTCAATCACCAGCGCACCGGGCTGTGGGCTGCTGGCGCGCACCCATACTCCGGGCGTGGCTGGCAAGGTGGTATCCGGCCCGGCTTCAAAGGCATGGTCAAGCACATTGGTCAAAACCCGGGTCAGCGCTTCGGTCAGTGCTTCCGGCACCAGATTGGCGTGTAAACCGGGGCTGACTTCGAAATGCAGGGCAATGCCGCGCTGCTCAAAGCCAACCCGCAGCAAGGCCACCACTTCCTGCAAATATTGCGCCAGATCCAGATCGACCCGGTGGTCGGCTTCCGGGTTGGCGGCAATGGCCTTGAAACTGGCGATCAGCTCGGCCGCACGCCCGGCGCTGCGCAGGGCCAGTTCACTGTATTCGGTGCCTTCCTGGGTCGATTGTTCCAGCATGGTTTTGCTCAGGGTGCCATTCGATAACGCTTGCTGCAGGCGCTGCCAGATGTCTGCCACGCCGGAAATGGCGACCATGGTGGTGCCGAGCGGGGTATTGATTTCATGCGCCACCCCGGCCACCATACCACCGAGCGAGGCCATTTTTTCCTGTTGTACCAGTTGGCCCTGGGCCTGGTGCAAGGCGCTCATGGCTTCGGCATTGGCCAGGGCGATCGAGCCATAGGCGCACAGGGTACGAAAGATCATGCGTTCGCGTTCGCCATAGGCGTGCTCCTGATCGGACTGGATCGACATCACCCCCAGCAGCCGTTCGTCCACCAGCAAGGGCGCATACAGCACCGTGAAGGTGCGCAAGGTGCCGGGCCGGTGGGTTGGCGGCACTTCATGCGGGGAAAATTCGAGCAGCAATTCCTGCCGTTCGCGCGCTACCCGCGCCACATTCGATACCGGGCGATCCAGTGCAATGCTGTCAAACTCAATCGGCGCGCCATTTTGTCGGCCAAACACCAGATCGAGCGCCTTGTTTTGCGGGTTCAGGCGATAGATTGTCAACACCGGCACATCCAGCAAGGACACGGTGGCCTGGTACAAGGCCTGAAACACCGCATTGGCATCCAGATTGAGGGTGATATCACGCCCGATATCGCCCAACTGGCGCAGGGTATCGACCGAATGCGCCAGGCTGGCATTGGCATATTGCAAGCCACCATTGGCGGCCACCAGTTCTTCTTGTTTAAGGTTGAGTTCGTGGGTGCGCTGCAATACCTGGCGCTCCAGGGTTTGCTGGCGCAAACGCAAATAGCGGGTGCGAAATTGCACCACCCCCAAAATTGCCGCCAGGGCCAGGCCAAACAACAGCGCGTAATACCACCAGCTTTGGTACCAGGCCGGCAGCACCCTGATCTGCAACACCTGATCCGGGCTGGTCCAGACCCCACTGCGGTTGGAGCCACGCAAATGCAGGCGATATTCACCCGGCGGCAAATTGGTGTAGGCGGCCAGACGGCGGCTGGCTTCGGTTTTGATCCAGTCGGGGTCATAGCCTTCGAGCCAGTAGGCATACTGATTTTTCTCCGGCGCAGAAAAGTCGAGCGCGGCAAATTCGACTGAAATACTGTTGGCGTCGGGCTGAATCGTCACGGCTGGCACCGGGGCCTGCTGTTTGCCGCCAACCATCAACTGGGTGATCACCAGGGGTGGCCTGAATTGCCATTCGCGAAACTGATCCGGCCTGACCACGGTCAGCCCGCCCACCCCGCCAAATAATAGTTCATGCCGACTGGTGCGGGTACTGGCATGCAACCAATAGCCGGAAATCACCACGCCGTCGGCGCGTTGCAGCATGCGCGCGCTCAAACTGTGCGGGTCGATCACGGCCAGGCCATCGTCGGTACTGACCCAGATGCGGCCTTGCCCGTCTTCCTGCAGACTGTTGCCCATCAGATTGCGCAAGCCCTGGGCTTTGCCAATGCTGTGAAAGCGCAATGGCCCACGCTCATACGGATATTTCAGCACCTGCACCCCGCCGCCCTGGCTGGCCACCCATAGCCATCCGCGCGAATCGAGCCATACATCGCCAATCGCCCCCGAGGCCAGGCCAGCCGCATTGCTGCTGTTGACGGCAATATGGCGCAGTTCGCGGGTCATCTGGTTGTAGCGGAAAAAGCCGTTATTGCGGGTGCCGATCCAGACCCAGCCATTGCCTGTAGCGCGGATCACGCTGACAAACTGGCCGTGCATCACATCCAGCCCCGGCAAGCGGCGCGCCTGGGGTTGGGCTTCGGACAAATCGACCGTCCACACCCCTTCGGCCCCGCCCAGCCACAGGGTATTGCCGTCACGCCAGACCGCTTCCAGTTCAGCCAGCGGGCTGATCGGCGCAAACAGGACGGGCTCGGCCTGCTGGCGTGCCACATCAATTTTGAACACGCCACGGTTGGTCGCCGCATACACCACCCCGTTGACGGGTACGCTCAGGCTATACACCGCCGCCTTCAACAGTTGCGGCCCGCCAATGGCCGCCCCGATGCGGCCGCTGGTGGTATCGATCACATTCATGCCTGCGGTGCCAAGACCAATCCAGAAGCGCCCGGCATCGATTGGCAAAATCGCATACACATCGTGATTGCTCAGGGTATTGCTGCGCCCCGGCACCGCCAGCACGGTGCTGACCGCGCTTTGGTTCGGGTCCATCCGGTCCAGCCCGTTTTGCCCACCCAGCCAGACCAGGCCGGACTGATCGCGCAAGATGCACCAGACCGAGTTGTCGGCCAGGCTGCCCGGCAGGCTGGCCTCATGGTGGATGCGGCGCGCCTGCAGCGTGCTCATCTCGATCACCACCACGCCATCGCCAAAACTGCTCATCCACAATTGGCCGGGCTGCACTTCGGCCATGGCAAAATTGTTGTGCGCGCCAAACCCGGCCAGATCGTGGCCTTGCACCTTGAGCGGCGTCGCCACCAGGGTTTGCAAATCAATCCGGTAGGGGCCATGGTTGCGGGTGCCGATCCAGAGCTTGCCGTCACTGCCAACGAGCATTGAATTAATCCCCGGCTGCACCAGAGCCGCATGACTGTTGCCATTGTTGCCGTCCCCGCTGCTGCCGCTATTGCCGACACTATTGCCGCCGCTATTGCCAACGCTATTGCCAACGCTATTGCCAACGCTATTGCCGCCGCTGCCGGGCACGCCATCAAGTGGCAAGGCGATGCGAACAAACCGCTTACCCTGCTGGTAAGCCACCCCATACCGGGTGCCGATCCACAAACGGCCCTGGCGGTCACGCGTCATGGTGCGGATATGGTCACTGGGAATGCTGTCGGGATTTTTCGGGTCATGCCGCAGATGGGTGATCTGGCCGCTGCTGAGATCGAGATGATCCAGTCCGCCACGGGTGCCCACCCACAGCGCATTATCGCCATCGTCCAGCAAGGAAATCACGGTCGGATGGCTCAAGCCAGCTTGCCCCGGTTTGCGGCTGACGGCAATGCGCACAAAGCGATCCAGCGCCGCATCGTAGCGCGCCAGTCCGCCTTCGTTGGTGGCGACCCACATGCGGCCACGCCGGTCCAGAAATAGCCCATGGATGTAGTTGTCGGGCAGGCTGTAGGGGTCATTCGCATCGAAACTGTACTGACGGAAACGGTAACCGTCCCAGCGCCCCAGACCATTCTGGGTGCCGACCCAGATATACCCGGCGCGATCTTGCACCAGCGCAGTCACGCCCTGATGCGGCAAGCCGTGTTCTTGCGAAATATGCGAAAACACCGTCTCTTGCAAGGCGTGCCAGCGATGCGCTGGTGCTGGTGCAGGTGCTGATGTCGGTGCTGGTGCTGGTGCTGATGTCGGTGCGGATGCCGCGCCCGACAACAGCGTCCAGCATAGCAGCAGCCAGGCTAGCGCAACGCGTTTCATGACTGGCCCTCCCCGCGCGCCAGGCGGATGCTGACCCGGGTGCCTTGTCCCGGCATGCTGTGAATGGCAATCTGCCCTTTCAGGCGTTGCGCCACCTGGTTGTACGCCACATGCAAACCCAGACCGATATGGCCGCCCAGCCCGCTCTTGGTGCTGAAGAACGGGTCAAATACCTTGGGCAGATTTTCCGGCGCAATGCCACAACCATTGTCGCTGACTTCAATCAGCACATGCTGCGCGCCTTCATGACGCGCCGACAGGCACACCCGCCCCGGCATGTCCAGATCAAAGGCATGATCAAGCACATTCGCCAGCACCCGGGTCAAGGCTTCGGTCAAGGCTTCCGGCACAATATGCACGATTAAATCCGGTTCCACCTCCAGTTCCAGCTTGTGGCCGCCCAGTTCGATCGGTGAGCGCACCAGCATCGCAATGTCCGGCAAATACCAGAGCAAATCGAGCGACTGCGGCAAATCGCTTTCGTATTCCACCGCCACCGCCTTAAAGCTGTCGATCAGTTCAGCCGCGCGCGAAGCACTGCGCAGCGCCAGCGCGGTGTATTCCTGGCCTTCGACATTGGCCTGTTCCAGCATCGATTTACTCAACCTGCCCGCCGCCATATCGTCCTGCAGGCGCTGCCAGATATCAGCCACGCCGGAAATGGCGACCAGAATGGTGCCCAGCGGGGTATTGATTTCATGCGCCACCCCCGCCACCAGACCACCGAGCGAAGCCAGTTTTTCCTGTTGCACCAGTTGCGCCTGGGCCTGGTGCAAATTGTCAACCGATTGCGCCAGCCCGGTATTGGCGGCCACCAGTTCGCCCTGCTTTTGCTGCAGTTCGCGGGTGCGCTGCTGCACCTGCAGTTCCAGTTCGTGCTGGCGCTGGCGCAGGAAGGCGGTGCGCACCTGAATCACCGCCAGCACCAGTCCCAGCAGGGCCAAACCCAGCAAACCATAAAACCAGATGGTTTGATACCAGGCGGGCAGCACGCGCACTGCCAGCTCGCGTTCCGGCTCGTGCCAGCCGCTAATGCTGCTAATGCTGCTATTGCCGCTATTGCTGCCATTGCTGCTATCGCCTCCCCTGGCGCGCAGGCGCAAACGGTACTCGCCCGGCGGCAAATTGGTATACGCGGCCAGGCGGCGGCTGGCATCGGTATCGATCCAGTTGCGGTCAAACCCCTCCAGCTTGTAGCCATAGCGCTGGCCCGCCGGATTGACAAAATCAAGGCGGGCAAATTCCACCACCAGACTATTGGCATCGCTCGGTATCTGTAATACCTGCTGGTCGGCAGTGGCGGGATGGGTGGCCTTGGCATGCCCCGGATTAAACCGCCCGGCCGCAACCAGTTTGCCACCAACCTGTACGCTGGTCAGCGCCAGCAGCGGCCGGTTTTGCAGGGTGCGCAATAATGCCGGGCGCACCACGGTCAAGCCATTATTACCGCCAAACAGCAATTCACCCTGCGCGGTTTTGGCTCCGGCATTACTCCAGTACACCGGAATCGCCACCCCGTCGCCACGTTGCAACATGCGCACCAGGCTAAACGGCTGCGCAATCATGGCCAGGCCATCGTCGGTACTGAGCCAAATCCGGCCCGCGTCGTCTTCCAGCACCTTGTTGACCATCTCATTACTCAAGCCTTGACTGATGCCGAAATGGTCGAAGTGCTGCGGCTTGTGCGCTTGCCAGCGACTGACGCCACCGCCCTGGGTCGCAACCCAGACCCAGCCGCGCGCGTCACAAAAAATACTCGCCACATTATTCGACTGCAAAGCCCCTGTCTGCCCCGGCCGGGCTGGCATAGGTTGCAACTGCCGGCTGGCCGGATCATAGCGATACAAACCATGGGTATGGGTGCCGATCCACATCTGCCCGGCCTGATCATGGGCCAGGGCGGTAATCACATGGCGCGGCAATTTGTCCAGCCCCGGCGGGCGTTGCACTTGCAAGCCGCCGTTAGCGGAGAGCCTGGACAGACTGTCCAGGCCGGTTTGCCACACCCCGTCTTCCCCCGCCAGCCACAATAGTTTGCCCACCACATGCACCACATGCACCCGGTCTGCCGCCTCGCCCTGCTGCAAATGCAATTTGCGGATTTTTTCTCCGTCCGCATCGCTCAGGTACAAACCATTACCGGTAGCGATCAAAACCCGGCCACCCGGCAATTCGGCAAACTCATGCACTTGTACCTGCGGCAGCGCATGCTCGGGGTAACGCCCGTCCGCGCGCAACAGTTTGACCTGACGCGAAGCCGGGTCGATGATATTCACCCCACGGCTACCAGCCCCCAGCCAGACTTTGCCATTGCTCATTGGCATCACCGCGCTGAACCCGGCATCACTCATGCCATCACCCCGGATGGCGCTGCCAAACAGGCTTAAAAATGCCGGCTGATTCGGGTTATGCCGGGTCAGGCCACGCTGGGTACCCACCCACAGCAACCCGGCACGGTCGCGCAGCATGGCCCAGACCCGGTCGGTCAACAAACTGGTCGGCACGCTGGCATCGTGTTGAATGCGGCGGGTGCGCAAGCTGAGCATATCGACCGCAATAATGCCCTGCCCATAGGTGCCAAACCAAACCTCGCCCTGTCCGGTTTCGGCCACACTTGAAACGCTGATGGCAATCGCGGCACCGTCTGGCGCATGTTCGGAGGCAGTTTCCATCAGCGCCCGCGCCTGGCCGCTTTTCGGGTCATACAAATACGCACCTTGCCCACGGCTGCCAACCCAGATCCGGCCATCGGCGCTTTGCCACAGTCCATCCACATTCGGCGTCTCGCCATTGCTGGACGGCAGCGGCAACGGCACCATGCGCTCACTGCCGGGTTCCAGGTAAAACATGCCGCGCCCAGTGCCCAGCCACAAGCGCCCATCGGCTGCCAGTAACAAGGCGCGTATGGTATCGCCGGATACCGGAGGCGGGTTGGCCGCAGCTTGACCCGTTGGCGGTTGTTGCGGCGCATGCTGCCATTGCCGCACCCCGGCCCCGCTGGCGGCGTTGGCGTCAAGCGCCAGATGATTCAAGCCCGCCCAGGTGCCCACCCACAGCCCGTTGGCCCCGTCGCCGATAATGGTGTGAACAGTCTGGTGGCTGATACCACCTGGCCCCACCGCAAAGCGCACAAAGCGCTCCTGCAAAGCATCAAAGCGCGCCAGCCCGGCCCCATTGGTACCGACCCAGAGCTGGCCGCGTGGATCAACATACAGCGCCCGTACAAAATTATCCGGCAAACTATAAGGGTCCTGGGTATCGAGTTTGAAATGACGGAAGCGATACCCATCCCAGCGCGCCAGCCCGCCCTGGGTGCCGATCCAGATAAATCCGGTCGCGTCTTGCGCCAGTGACGTGACGGCAGAATGCGGCAAACCGTGTTCGGTCAGCCAGTGCTGGAATACGGTATCGGCCAAAGGCAACCAGCGTTGCAAGGCGGTATTGGCGGGCACGGGTAAAGCGGCAGCGCTTGCGGTGGTGGCCTGTTGCGCAATGGCAGGCGATAGCGAAGCGGCATTTGAGGAGGTAATTGGGGCGGCAAATAGCCAGAGTGCCGACAGCAACAAGCAGGTCAGCCAAGCAGGAAAGCGCCCCGCCTTACGCACAAGCATTCCCCCGGGCGTTAATCGTCGAGGCAAGCAGGCACACACTGAAATGGGGGTCGCAGAATCGATACATAAGCACCTCGTTACTGTCATGGGATAGTAACACGAATGACAGGGGCAAAATTGAGCGGCCCGGCCATTCGGGCAGCAGGCAAAATCGCAGGCAAGGACAATGTCGCCGCAATTTCCGCCGCCAACAAAGCGCAGCAAGCCCGCAGGCTGGCGAATCCACCACCAAACCCGTCAGCTTGATTCGCAACTGGCAATTTTTGCCCACTACCCGGGCAGATCCATCGACATCAAAGTGCAAATCAGGTTACCTGATAAACCCGACAGGCTGTTGCACACTGTCCACCGCATCAAAACAGTTTGGCTATTGCGGGCGTAGTTTGCGGTGGCTTCGATTGACGAAGAAATCAATTTACTCAACCAGATCGCCGATGATCTTGGGCAGGAATGATTGAACGGATGATTTGATAGTGGTTTGCTTTGAAGCGTTTATTGTACTCGCCTTCGCAAACAAGCAATGAATCAGGTATGGGCGTTCCTTTTGGGATCTCGAACGATAGCCAACCAGGTGCTGTAAATACATTTGCCCGGTCAAATAGCGAAGTGCCGCCGCCTTCTTTCACCCATTCAACACCGTTAGCATCTGAAAACATCTCTACATCGG
>JBDLSU010000434.1:0-6020 GCA_039799405.1 Pseudomonadota bacterium
CTTGCCGGGGCAAAAAATTTTGCTCACCAACGCGCCCGACCGCTATTCGCGCGATGTCATGCGCCACCTCGGCCTGCAGCGTCACTTTTCCCACCACATCGCCATCGAATCGATGTGGGTACACCGCCAACTGCGGCCCAAACCATCCAAACTGATGCTACGCAAACTGCTGGCCCGGCACAAGGTTCAGCCTTCGCGCTGCATTCTGGTGGAAGACACCCGCTCGGCCCTGAAATCGGCCAAGGCGCTCGGCATGCATACGGTCTGGATCACCCAATACCTGGAAGGCGTCACGCAACGACGCGCCCCGTATCTCGACGTGACGGCCAAATCCGTGCGCCATTTACCGCGCCAGTTAAAGCGCTTGCGTTAATCTGCCATGAGTCCTTGCTTTGCCTTACTGGACGACCACGGCCAGGCCAGCCGCTTGTACACCGGCTACCAGCGCACCCTGTGCGGCAGCAGCGCCGATCTGCCAGCCGCGCTGCGGGAAATGCAAACCGCCATTGCCGCTGGCAGCCATGCGCTCGGCCTGTTTGACTACGAACTGGGCGCAGCCCTGCAAACCTTGCCACACCAGCCGGGCGCGCGCGCCGGGTTTGAGATTGTGTTGTTCACCCAATGCCAGCACCTAAACCCGGCCCAATTGCAGCAATGGCTGGCGGCCCAAACCAGCGCTGGCGCCAACCTGACAAACAACCAACCCGCCGGGCTGGCCCAAGTGCGCAGCAACATCAGCGCCGCCGAATTTGCCCAGGCGCTAGCCGCCATCCACGCCTATATTGAAGCGGGGGACACCTATCAGGTCAACTTCACCTACCGCCTGCATTTTCAGGCCTATGGCGATCTCTGCCAACTGTATGCCCGCCTGCGCGCGCGTCAGGCCGTGCCCTATGGCGCACTCATCTGCCTGCCCGATGGCCGCGCCGTGCTGTCGTTTTCGCCGGAATTATTCGTGCGCCATCAGGCCGGGCAACTGACCACCCGCCCCATGAAAGGCACCGCCGCCGCCAGCGGTGACGACACCACCGACGCCGCCCGCGCCGCAGCCCTGGCGCAAGACTCGAAAAACCGCGCCGAAAACCTGATGATTGTCGATTTGCTGCGCAACGATCTGGGCCGCATCGCCCAAACCGGCAGCGTCAGCGTGCCCGCCTTATTCCAGGTGCAGCGCTACAACAGCGTGCTGCAAATGACCTCCACCGTCAGCGCCCAACTGCGCCCGGACGCCAGCCTGGCCGAAGTTTTTGCCGCGCTCTACCCCTGCGGCTCCATCACCGGCGCACCCAAGCGCCGCACCATGGAAATCATCCATCAACTCGAAACCGAACCACGCGGCCTCTACACCGGTGCCATCGGCTGGTTTGATGCCGCCCAAGCCGGGCACCAGGTCAACGATTTTTGCCTGTCCGTACCCATCCGCACCCTGAGCCTGCAAGCACCCGACCCCAGCGGCCTGCGTGCGGGCGTCATGGGCGTGGGCGCAGGCATTGTGTACGACAGCGACACGGCTGAAGAACTGCGCGAATGCCAGCTCAAAGCAAGTTTCCTGACTGGCCTGCAACCTACGTTTGAATTATTTGAAACCATGTACGCCACCCGCGCCCAAGGCTGCCGCCACCAGCAAGCCCACTTGCAGCGGCTGGCGCAATCCGCGCAGTATTTCGGCTTTAATTTCGATCTGACCCGGCTTGAAACTTTGCTGGCACAAACCTGCAGCAAGCTGGCAGGCGATTGCGCGCACCGTGTGAAATTGATTTTGTCAGCCGATGGCAGCGCGCGCTGTGAAACTGGCATCCTGGCGGAAATTAGCCAGCCTGTGCGCATACGGCTGGCCCAGCGCAATATGCCCAACCACAACCTATTTTTACGCCACAAAACCACGGTGCGCCAGGAATACGACGCGGGCTGGCAGCAGGCCGAACGCGAGGGCGCGTTTGATACCCTGTTTTATGATGCCGATGGCAATTTGTGTGAAGGTGGGCGTAGCAATGTGTTTCTGAACATCACCGGGTGCTGGCTTACACCGCCTTTGAGCATGGGCGTATTGCCCGGGATTATGCGGCAACATTTGCTGCAAGAATTGGCGGCGCAGGAGCGGGTAGTGACGTTGGCAGATTTGCGTAGCGCGCAGAAGGTGCTGCTGTGTAATGCCTTGCGTGGTGCGCTGGATGTGGCGTTGGTATAAAGGGAGTGGCGTGTATGGCGTTTGGTTTTTTTTGAATCAAGAATCGGTAGATTGGACACCCACCTCAGAATCATTGGGTGGGTGTCCTCGCCTACGATAAATTTTTAACTTGCCAAATCGATCAATGTTTTGATTTACCTTTTTCGCTGATCAGCTTGTGCAAATTTGCGACTTGGGCTTGTAGCGTGTTCATTTGTGCTTGAAGTTGGCTGTTTTTCCCTTCCAGTGATTTGATGACTTCTTCCTGTTCTTGCACGGCTTTGATCAACGGCGCAATGAAATCGGTGTAGCGTAAGCCCAGGGTACGGTCTGTATCGCCGCTAACGGTGAGCATGGCATTGTCCGTGCCAAGCAGCGCTTCAATGTCCTGCGCGATCAAGCCCCAATTGCGGCGGTTGTCGGCCGGGTTTTTCATGCGGTAGCTGACAGGTCGCAATTTCATGATGAAGTTGGTGCCTTCGGCAAGAGGCTGAATGTCTTCCTTGAGGCGTTGATCCGAGGATTGGGTGTAGGCGGCATTGCCTTGAATTATGGTGACGGCTGTGTTGCCGAGGCGAATCATATTGCTTGCGGTGACTTGCGCACCATTGCCCACTGCGGTGGAGTTAGTTGTGCCTGGTGGTGCATTGGTAAAGGCCTGGTAGCCGAGAGCGGTGTTAAAAGCAGAGTTGTCCAAGTTTGAGATTGCTTGGTAGCCGATGGCTGTATTGCCGCTTCCTATGCGGGACGCACTGAGTGTGGATACCCCGGCTGCAACATTGAACGATGACGCACCAAGATTGCCCGACGAGTTCGCACCAACAGCGACATTTTCATTCCCGGAAGTCACCATGAACATCGCACTGAGTCCTATGCTGGTATTTAGCATCCCCGTGAAATTATTCCACATAGCGGAGTTGCCGACGGCAATATTCCCGCCTCCTGTTGTGTTGTATCTCAATGCCGACGAGCCAATGGCAATATTGTTGACACCGCTATTGTTGAAGGATAGAGACTCGTAGCCCATGGCGACATTCCTTGCCCCGGTATTTGCCTTGCCAGCTAAATAGCCAAAGAAAGTATTGCCTGCATCGCCGCCAGTAGGACTGCCAATAAGTTTTTCGATTCGACCTGCTTGTACGTTACCGACCCGGATGGTAAACGGAACATCGTCAGTCGTGCCAATGAAATTTACACCATCAACCATGCCAGCATTGCCTGTCAAGCCCCAACCGGCCGACACTGGCGGCATAGCGGGGAGATCGGCGGCGACCAGTGCCCGAAACGATGGCGCTCCACTACCGCTGATTGGTGCTGCAAAAACCAAGTTTTGTGCTGCACTGCTAACACCTGTGCCGCCATTGGCTGTGCCGAGAACACCAGTGACGTTGTTGGCATTAATCGGCCCCGAAAACGCGCCCGCGTTGATGGTTCCGGCGACGCCGAGTCCGCCATTCACCACGAGGGCACCGGTGCCGGGTCCAGTGGATGGGGTCGTATTTGCTATCGTCGTAATACCGGACGCGGTGAGGCTGGTAAACGCGCCAGTGCCCGGTGTGGTTGCACCAATCGACCCCGCATTAATGGTGCCCGCAGGTATGGTCACACTGCCCGTAAAATTTGGCGATGCCAGTGGCGCAGCCCCCAGATTGGCTAATGCATCAGTACTGGTCGATGAACCCGTGCCGCCATTGGCGATCTGAACGATGCCATTGAAACTGGTTGCCGAAATCGGGCCGACAAAACCGCCTGCAGTGACCGTCCCCCCCACGCCGAGGCCGCCGCTTACCACCAATGCGCCAGTGCCAGTGCTGGTCGATGGGGTGGCGTTTGAAAGTGTCGTAATACCGGACGCACTGAGGTTGGTAAATGCGCCGGAAGCAGGTGAGGTCGCGCCGACGGTCGTGCTGTTGATCGTACCACCATTGATATTGGCAAGCGGGGCGGTGAGCAAGCCCGTGAAGGTCGGGTTATTGATATCCGCTTTGGCTCCAGTTTTGGAGACCACAAAGGCGGTGGTCGCCAATTGCGTACTATTGGATGTTGCCGCAGGGGCGGGTGCCCGAGGTGTGCCCGTAAATGTTGGCGAAGCCAGTGGTGCCCTGGAACTGACTGCTGTTGTTACAAAAGCGGTGTTGGCCAATTGCATTGTATTTGTACCTGCCGGGGCAGTCGGTGCGGTCGGTATGCCCCCTAGTGCAGGGCTGACTAATGGATTCAGAGTGATGACAGCGGTTGCTCCGTTATCCGCCACACTCCCGGAAAAACCATTGGCCGTCGCAATCGAGATGGTTCCCCCAGCATTGATACCTTGTCCTGCACTGGTTTTGTTGGAAGCGTTGCCGCTTTCGTGCAAGACATGCGTGACGCTGATCAATTCACTGGTTCCGGCAATGGAATAAGCGCTGCCACCTGTCGGATCGATTTCTGTTTTAATGAAATATGGCCCGAGTGCCCAATTTATGTTGGGAAAGAAACCTTGGGCGATTCTGCCCGTACCGATCTTTATTGCGGCAACACCGGTTTCATTTGTGGTAATGGTATGTGTTTCTTCGTACACAATATCGCCTTTTGCGCTACCCCGCAAAATACTGATTCGCACCCCTGCTGGCTTGGTGACGAGTACGCTGTTGTTTGCGTCGTGAACTATCGTCTCAAAATCCAGATGATGTGGCATGGCTGCGTAGGATTGGGTGCAAAAGAGCGCGCCAAGAATGATGGACAATAAATTTTTCTTCATACATCTCTCCAAATGAATTTTAAATTATTGTTGAAAATATACGGCATGTGGATCAGCACACCATAAAACATCAATGCGCTGATATCCCGCTCCGCCCTGCGCTTTGCGTGCCATACATGAGGCTGAAAATAATCAATACTGTCGATTCAAATTTATTTTGGCGGCGGTGGCGGGAAATTGTCGGCACCATAAATCGATGGTGCCGAATCCGTTACCGGACTGTCAGGAATCGAAAGGTTCTCAACGGGCAGTACGGCGTGTTGGCGCGGGAAGGAAAAATCAGGCATGGGGAAGACTCCAGAAGGGCAAAGGGGAGCGTTGATTATACAATCATGATCAACCAGCCAAACATACCAATCGCACTACAATGGTTCGTGGTCTAACATTTGCTCTTGGCGGATGTCATGACAAGCCGCATAAACTGGTGTGATTGTTGTATTTATACAATGGGCAGAACATTTGAACATTTAGCACACTTTGTCTGGTTCGCCAATTTTGGTCTGCAAAGTACAACTTGGGAGTACTACCGCTTTATTGCTTACTTTGGCCTTGGCGGTGGTGGAATATTTGTGCCTGTCATGCTGGTAGCAGGCAGGCTGGTATCAACAATACTTTCTTGGGTTGAAACAGGTAAAACACCTGCATCTACACTCTGCAGCGGGTTAAAGCAGTCGATCATGAGTTGGCTCCTTGCGAGGTCGGAAAATTTTTTGAAAGCCAATTATGCAGCCTCATTACCGTTCATGCAAGCCAATGCAGCAGCCGTGACTACCCGCACCCAAACTGAGTGTCATAGCGCCGTATTTTTGAGATTTGCTCAAACGAATTGCTGCAACTTATCGTATATGTGGCTCTTTTGAAATTTTAAATTGGAAATAATATTGACGCTATGGTGCAAGTACTTTTGGCGGCGGTGGCGGGAAATTGTCTGCGCCATAAAACGCTACTACCGAATCCGTTACCGGACTGTCTGGAATCGAAAGGTTCTCAACGGGCAGTACGGCGCGTTGGGGCGGGAAGGAAAAATCAGGCATGGGGAAAACTCCGGATGGGCAAAGGGGAGTGTTGATTTTACAATGATGATCAACCAGCCCAATATACCAATTGCGCTAC
>JBDLSU010000435.1:0-3075 GCA_039799405.1 Pseudomonadota bacterium
CCACCTGGTTGATGAACAAGTGGAAGAATATGGCAGCCGGGCGTAGCGACATCAGCGTGGCGCAGTTTTCGCACAGCTTTTTGCAAAAATCGGTGATTTTGACAATTCAGGGCACCGACAATGGCTCGGAAGTGGTGGTACTGGGGGCGCATATCGATTCGATTTTGCAAGGCGCAACCATGACCGAAACCACCCGCGCGCCCGGTGCGGATGATGATGCTTCCGGCATTGCCAGCCTGACCGAAGCACTGCGCGTAATCGTCGCCAGCGGCTACAAACCGCGCCGCACCATCAAATTGATGGGCTATGCGGCGGAAGAAGTGGGCTTGCTCGGTTCCAAGGATATTGCCAACAGCTTCAAGGCCGCCAATACCAAAGTAGTGGGGGTGTTCCAGCTTGATTTGACCAATTACAAAGGCTCCAGCACGGATATCTGGATGGTGTCCGACTATACCGATAACAGCCAGAATAATTTCATCATCAATCTGGTAAAAACCTATCTGCCGGGCGTGACGGTGACCAGCGAGCCATGCGGCTATGCGTGTTCTGATCATGGCTCCTGGACCAATGCCGGGTTCTATGCCTCCTTCCCGTGCGAAGCCAGCGATGCGCAAGACAACCCGAACATGCATACCGCCAACGATACCTACGCCTTTATGGGTAACAAGGCGGACCATGCGCTCAAGTTCAGCAAACTGGCACTGGCCTATGCGGTAGAACTGGGCAGTGACGGCCCGGCGGTGGTGCCACCGGCTGACAAAACCGAAACCTTCAGCGGTAGCCTGGCACTCAATGCCACCAAGAGCTTTGGCCCGTTCAAAGTAGGTGCGGGTGGCAATTTTGTCAGCAAAACTACCGGCACCGGGGATATTGATTTGTACAGCCGTAAAACCAGCGTGCCAACCACCTCCACCTATGATTGCAAATCGGCCGGTTCCACCTCCACCGAAACTTGCACCATCAGCATGACGGCCAATGGCGATGCGTATGTGCTACTGAAAGCATATACTGCGGGCAATTACAATTTGACCGTCACGTATAAGCCGCAATAAGTGGCCGCAATAAGTACCCGCAATAAGCATCGCTGTTACAAATCGCCTGGCTTGCCCTGTGGCATAGCCAGGCCTGATATGAGATACTGTGCGCCAATTATTCATCCCTGCTGCAAAGCATTCCTATTGGTATCTCACATGAACAAGTCTGCCTCTGTCCGTCTGCTTTCTGTCGCCAGCGCAATATTGCTGACCCTTTTTATCAGCGGCTGTGGTGGTGGCGGTAGCACTGGCAGCAGTGTGCCCAATACGCCCCCGCCCATTGCTGACAATCCGGTCGCGGCAGCGCAGATTCGTAGCGCCAGCCTGATCACCACCATTAACGCCAGCGCCATCCGCGCCGTCTTGCCCGCTGCGCTGTCCGGCACTGTTGTGCCGCTATACGATGTCGATGCCTGGAAACTGACCTATACCACACTCGACGCCGCAGGC
This sequence comes from Pseudomonadota bacterium, assembly GCA_039799405.1. Taxonomy (GTDB): domain Bacteria; phylum Pseudomonadota; class Gammaproteobacteria; order Burkholderiales; family Burkholderiaceae_D; genus CAMBDR01. The sequence continues at coordinate 1,485 of JBDLSU010000435.1, forward strand.
CATATCACCACCGCCTCCGGCCTGGTGGCCGTGCCGCGCAAAGGCGCGAATGCCAGCAGCCCGGTATTAAGCTACCAGCACGCCACCGCCAAAACCGACGCCGAAGCCCCCAGCAACCATGCCACCGCCGATGAACCGGCGATTCTATTTGCCTCGCTCGGCTTTGTGGTCAATGCCACTGATTATGTCGGCTACGGTGCCAGCAAAGGTCAGCCACATCCTTATTTGCTGGCCGCGCCGACGGCCTCTGCCGTCATTGATTTGAACAACGTCAGCACCACCTGGCGCAGCAGCCGCAATATTGCCGACAATGGCCAGTTGTTCTTGACCGGTTATTCGGAAGGAGCCTATGCTTCCATCGCCACCTTGCGCCGCATGACCCAAAACCGCAACGGCGCATTACCCGTGGCAACCTTTGTTGGCGCAGGCCCGTACAGCGTTACCCGTACCCTGAGCGATCTCACCGATGCCGCCCGCGCCAGAAACGTGCTGCTGGGTGCCCTGATCAGCCCGGGCCTGCTGAAACACCTGGGAGCCAACGACCGCGCCAAAGTACGCAATCTGCTGCTGGAAACCGCGCTGGGGGACAATACCGATGTGGTGTGGGACGGGCGTTTTCTGGACAATTATCTGGCCGATGACAATAACGCCATCGAAGCGGAAAGCAATGTCCACAACTGGACGCCACAATCGCCCATCATTTTTTTCCACGGCCGCGATGACACTACCGTTTCCTACGCCAATACCGATCTGGCAATCGCTGCCATGCAAGCGCGTGGTGCTGGCGCGCAACTGGAGCGCATCGATTGCCCGGCGCGCCCGTCCAGCCATTTGGGTTGTGTGGCCCCGTTTTTGCTCAGCGACATTGCACGCTTGAGAACGCTGGCGCGCAATTTGTAATTGCATCGCGCCAGAACCACAGCGCCAGAACCGCAGCACCAGAAACACAGCAACCAAATTGCCGCCCAATCCTGTTCAGCCCGGGCCAGTTGGTAGCGCAGGTTTGAGCATGGGCGCAATTCTGGCAATCAGGGCTTCATACACGGTTTTGATCAACAGGTTATTGATAATATCGCGATGCGTACCCAGCCACAGCGCAAACCCCGGCAAAGGCAACGCAGGCATGATCTGACATAGTTCGGCCTGATGCGCATCAAGCAGGTATTGCGCCATGAAACCGATGCCCATGCCAGAGCGCACTGCGGCCAGCAAACAGCCTTTATCGTCGGTGCGAAAACAAAAGCGCTCCCGGTCAAAAGCCGGGTCAAATTGGGCAAACCACTTCACCATGGTGTCGATGCGGTCGTGCCCGATCAGGCGGTGATGCACCAGATCGACAAATTGTTGCGGCTCGCCGTATTTTTCCAGATAGCCGCGGCTGGCAGCGGCCACCACATCCACCTCCCCTATTTTGCGCGCCACGATGTCAAGCTGTTTCGGTTGATCGATCCAGAAACCGATATCGGCATTGCGGCTGAGTAAATCCGGAATTTCATCGGTGCCGACCAGTTCAATATGCAAACCCGGGTTGGCTTCCATAATCTGCGCCAGAATCGGCGGCAACATCGTTGAAGCAATCAACTGAGTGGCA
>JBDLSU010000436.1:0-7000 GCA_039799405.1 Pseudomonadota bacterium
CGTTGTCCAGGCCGCTCTTGATTCAGGCCTGTAGATTCATCCGGTGATACGAATGGTTCCTTTTAGTTAAGCGGAACAGCTTAGACAAGCGACTTCGTGTCGCACTGTAGCCGTTGTACCAACGCTTCATCTCGGCCCGGTCCAGTCCCTCACACTCGGCGTGGAACACCTGATCAACTTCCGCTTCGGTATAGCCGCACAGGGCCGACCAGCGCGCATCAAGCGTGATGTCGTTTAAATTGTTCAGGCCAGAAAACAGGCTCACCTTGGAAAACTTGGAAACGCCAGTCAGCAAGACAAAGCGCAGCCGGTCGTCCAGATCCTTGAATACGCTATACACGTTTTTCAGCAATTCGCGCATGGCACGGGCGCGCCCGGGTTGGTCGATACAGTCGAGAATCGGCTTGTCGTATTCGTCCACCACCACCACCACCGGCAAGCCGTGCGCGCCATGCAAGCGCACCAGCAAGTCGCGCAAGCGGGCGCGTACATCGGTGTATTGCGCTGTCAGGCCCGCTGCGCGCTCGGCCTCGGCCAACTGCTGCGCCAACCCGGCGGACAGTGCGGCCACATCGGACCAATGACCATCACCAAAGGAAAGTTTTAATACCGGATGAATTTGCCGCCAATCCCAGCGCGCATCAATCGCCAAGCCAGCAAAAAGTGCCTGCCGTCCTTCAAACACGGCCTTGATGGTATCGACCAGCAAGCTTTTGCCAAAACGACGCGGGCGAGCCAGAAAGAAATGTTTGCCGCTCCCGATCAAGTCGGCAATCATGCCGGTTTTATCGACGTAGTAATACCCGCCCGATACCATGTCGGCAAAGGTTTGGATTCCAATCGGCAGCTTTTTACGGTTCATGATGGGGTACGTCTGGCTGTGTTAGTGAACTATACCCGAACTGGCACGGTTGCGCCTTCTGCAATGCCGGGTCGCGCTATACATTTGCTCAGGCGCTCCGTATAATCAGCCCCAGTTTTCCCTACTTTGGAGCCACCGATGCCAATTGTTACCGTTACCGTACAAAAACCCAAGAGCGCCGAATTCAAAACCACCGTCCTCGATGCCATCCACGCCGCCCTGGTTGCTGGCGGCGTCCCCGCCACCGACCGCTTCCAGCGCGTGCTGGAATTATCCCCGGAAGATTTCCGGTTTGACCCCAGCTACCCGGATTTAAGCAGCGAGCGCAATAGCGACTTTGTGCTGATTGAAATTGTTTGGTCGGTCGGGCGCAGCGTGAAACTGAAGAAAAAGCTGCTGGACGATTTGATGGCGCGCCTGAGCGCAGCAGGTTTGAATCCGGAAAACGTGATGGTGTGCTTTAAAGAAACGGCATGGGAGAATTGGTCGTTTGGCGGCGGACGCCTGATTCATACCTGATTTACAGCAGCCGCAAACGCCGCACCGCTTCTGAAATTGCGGTCGGCTCCACCGCTCGCAAAATCTTTTTGGCCTGATGTGTAATGGCAGTCAGGTCGCTGTTCAAAATTTCTTGCTTGACCGACAGCAACTGGGCCGGATGCATGGAAAATTCGCGCAAGCCCAGGCCCAGCAACAAGCGGGTATGTTTGATATCACCCGCCATTTCGCCACATACCGAGACCGATTTGCCTGCCCGCTTGCCCGCTTTGATGGTCATGGCGATCAATTGCAACACAGCAGGGTGCAACGGGTTGTACAGATGCGCCACTTCGTGATCAACCCGGTCGATGGCCAGGGTGTACTGGATCAGATCGTTGGTGCCGATGGAGAGGAAATCGAGCCGTTTCACGAACATCGGCAAAGCCAGCGCGGCGGCCGGGATTTCGATCATGGCACCGACCTGGATGCTGTCATCAAAATCGATATTGGCTTCGCGCAACTGCGCCTTGGCCTGTTCGATCAGGGCCAGGGTCTGGTCGATTTCGTGGGCGTGCGCCAGCATCGGAATCAGCAGCTTGACCTTGCCAAATACCGAAGCGCGTAAAATGGCGCGTAACTGGGTCAGGAATAGCATTGGCTCGGCCAGACAATAGCGAATTGCACGCATGCCCAGTGCCGGATTGAGGGCGGTTTCTGCATTGGGATCGAGTTGCTTGTCGGCCCCGACATCAATGGTACGGATGGTGACCGGTCGCCCCTTCATGCCCTGCACGGCCTTTTTATAGGCTTCAAATTGTTCTTCTTCGCTCGGCAACTTGTTGGCATGGCTGGCGCGCCCCAGAAACAGAAATTCCGAGCGGAACAGACCCACGCCATTGGCCCCGGCTTCCAGCGCCGATTCGCAGTCATCCGGCAATTCGATATTCGCCAACAGCGTGATTTCGGTGCCGTCACGGGTAATGGCAGGCGTCTTTTTGAGTTTCAGCAAGCGTTTGCGCGCAGCGGCCTGGGTGCTTTGCAGTTTGCGGTATTGCGTCAGCAACACCGGGTCGGGATTGGCGATGACTACCCCGGCGTCGCCATCGATAATCAGCCAGTCGTCTTGCTTGATCAGCACCGAGGCATGCGCCAGGCCGACCACAGCGGGAATGTCCAGACTACGCGCCACGATCGCGGTATGAGAATTTTGCCCGCCGACATCGGTGGCAAAGCCGATGAAGGAACCATCGCGAAATTGCAACATGTCGGCCGGGGAAATATCGCGCGCCACCACAATCATTTGCGCGCTGGCCGGGTCATTGCTGCGCCGCTCGATCACTTGTTCGCTGCCGGTCAAGACCTTCAGCACCCGTTCGGCCACCTGCTGGATATCAGCCTTGCGTTCGCGCAAATAGGCATCTTCGATTTCATCAAACTGGGCCGACAACTCGTCAATTTGCGTCACCAACGCCCATTCAGCGTTGTAATAACGACTGCGGATGATGTCAAGCGGGGCTTCGGAGATGAGTGGGTCGGACAGGATCAGGGCATGCACGTCGATGAATGCACCCAGCTCGGTCGGCGCATCCTTGGGCAAATCCATCCAGATGGTTTGTAATTCCTTGTGGACGGTGGCAATCGCATCCTGCAAGCGCGCCACTTCGGCTTCCACCTCTTCTTCGGCCACCAGATAGTGGCGTACATCCAACGCTGCCGGTGCGAACACATGCACGCGGCCAATTGCAATGCCGCGTGAAACTGGTATGCCGTGGATGGAAAACGCTGCCATGGGATGCCTGTTATTCGCCTTCGCCAAATTTATCGTTGATCAGTTCGACCAGAGCGGCGGCACAGGCTTCTTCTTCGGGGCCTTCCACTTCCAGCGTCAGCTTTGCGCCTTTGCCAGCGGCCAGCATCATGACACCCATGATGGATTTGGCATTGATGCGGCGGGCGTTGCGGGTCAGGAATACATTACACCGGTATTTGGCTGCCAGTTGTGTCAGCTTTGCTGAAGCACGTGCATGCAAGCCAAGTTTGTTGGTGATTTCGAGCTCATGTTGAATCATCTTTTTATCCTGAAATCGTTCCAGATACAAAAACTGTACCATGCATTTTTACTGCAGATGGTACGCCGTTTTTCATTTTACTATAAATACAACATTGAACCGGATAGCCAGCGGGGGGCAAGGCCATGTTTGCTTTGCCGGGCACTTGTTCGATTTGGTGAGCCTTAGCTGCCATTGTCAGCCCAAATGCGAATTAAGTACAGTGGCTTTGCATCGCTTTTACGACAGTGCTACGGATTTATTCACGCCATGCGAACCGGGTTGAGGTTTAATTGGGTGCCAGACGTACCCGACTATCCACCCGCACTGCACCATTTTGTCCGCCCACCAATGCCATTTCTGTCACAACGTCCAGTGTATCATTGCGGTAGGTAATCGCACGCAACAGCATCGGCAAACTTATCCCGGCCACCACATTGACGCGCCCGGGTTCACTCAACTGGTCACAACAGTTACAAGGGGTGCCGCCCATAATATCGGTCAGCACCAGTACCCCGCTACCATCGTCAATTTCTGCAATCATGCTGCGTGCGCGCTCATTGACGCCGCTGCGGCTTTCGTCGGCAATCACGTCCAGCGCTGCCACACGCTCGGGCGTACCCCGAAACACATGGCTGGCTGCCGCAATAAAAGCCTGGCCCAGCGGGGCATGGGTCAAAAGCAAGATCCCGATCATATCAATCCCTCCATCGACAAGCTATTATGCCTGAAAGCAATATCAAAAAACGCAAGCTGTGGCACACGCCCTGCAACTTTTTGCGGCAAACACCACTACAGCCTCACGCGCCAACCCGGTCAGCGCTCAAGCCGCCACTGCGCTGCCTTGGTTGACCTCGTGTTCCAGCGCATCGACAAACATACCTGCCACATTGCAGCCGGTTTGATCGGTGATTTCCTGGAAACAGGTCGGGCTGGTGACGTTGACTTCAGTTAAATAATCCCCGATCACATCCAGCCCCACCAAAAACAGGCCGCGCCGTTTTAATTCCGGAGCCAGGGTTTCGCCAATCTCGCGGTCGCGCGCACTCAGCTCGCGCGCCACACCCGAACCACCGGCCGCCAGATTGCCGCGTACTTCGCCCGCCTGCGGAATGCGCGCCAGCGCAAACGGTACCACTTTGCCATTGATGACCAAAATCCGCTTGTCGCCTTCACTAATGGCCGGAATAAAACGCTGCGCCATGATGGTATGGCGACCATTATCGGTCAGCGTTTCAATAATCGCGCCCAGATTCATACCGTCAGCACGCACCCGGAAAATGCCCATGCCACCCATGCCATCGAGCGGCTTCAAAATCACTTCCTGATGCTCGGCATGAAAACTGCGAATGCGTGCCGCATCGCTGCTGATCAGGGTTGGTGCGGTAAATTGGGCAAACTGGCTGATGGTGATTTTTTCATTATGATTGCGAATCGCCTCGGGCCGGTTGAACACCCGTGCGCCCTGATTTTGTGCCATTTCCAACAAATAGGTGGCATAGATATATTCCATATCAAACGGCGGATCTTTACGCATGATCACGCCATCAAATTCACTCAAAGCCATGTCTTGCGCTTCACTTTGGCGAAACCAGTGATCGGCCTCACCCGTCAGTTCGATTTGCGCAATCCGGGCCTGCACTTTGCCACCCAGGCTAAACATATGGTGTTGCTCAAATGCATAAATGCTGTGACCACGGCTGACAGCTTCGCGCATCATGGCGAAAGTGCTGTCTTTGTAGATTTTGAAATGGTCGAGCGGATCAGCTAAAAAAGCGAATTTCATGGCAGGCTTTCGTGAGGAATGAATAGAAATCAATAGAAATCAATAGAAATCAATAAAAATCAATAGATTTCGGGATTCGGGTCGGTGCGTTCCAGCTCCAGCGACGCCGCCAGCAAGGCCAGCCGCGCCACCACCCCATACATATAGAAACGATTCGGTGCCGCCGTGCCAGGCTGGGCGCGCGCGTCGGGCAGGGCATGTTGCTGGGCAAACGCCAGCGGCACAAATTGCGAACCCGGTGCTTTCAGATTTTCATCGCTGCCGCGCTCGGCATGTACCCGGTAAAAGCCGCCCACCACATAGCGGTCGATCATGTACACCACTGGCTCGGTCACGGCTTCCTGCAGGCGCTCGAAGGTGTACACGCCTTCCTGAATAATCACATCCGACACTTCATGCCCGTCTTTCACCACCGATAACTTGACATCGCGGTAACGCTCAATATCACGAATCTGCTTGGCGTCGCGTATCGTCATGATGCCCTTGCCATAGGTGCCGACATCGGCCTTGACGATGATAAACGGCTTTTCCTTGATGCCGTATTCGCGGTATTTTTTGCGGATTTTGCTGAGCAAGCTATCGACATTGGTGGCCAGGCAATCGGCCCCGTCACGCTCCTGAAAATTGATTTCGCCGCATTTGGCAAAATACGGGTTCAACATCCAGGGGTCAACATCGATCAATTTGCCGAATTTTTTCGCCACTTCGTCATAAGCCGCAAAGTGATTGCTCTTGCGCCGCACACTCCAGCCAGCGTGTACCGGTGGCAACAGGTTTTGCTCATGCAACGATTCCAGCAGCGCAGGCACGCCATCGGACAAATCGTTATTCAGCAAAATAGTGCAAGGGTCGAAATGCTTGAGGCCAATCCGACGGCCATTGCTGGAACGCGCCAGCGGTTCAAAATCGAGCTGGCTGCCATCGCGCAGCGTCAGGGTGGTGGCATCTTGCCCGGGCAGCGTGCCCAGCCGCACATTCAAACCGGTCAGGCGCAAAATTTTGGCCAAACCAGCCAGATTTTCCAGATAACAGGGATTATTCAGATTGTTGCCAGGGATTAACACCACATTGCGTGCATCCGGACAATACTTGTCAATCGCCGCCATCGCCGCCTGCACCGCCAGCGGCATTACTTCCGGGGCCAGGTGATTGAAACAACCGGGGAACAAATTGGTATCGACGGGTGCCAACTTGAAACCGGCATTGCGCAAATCTACCGAGCAGTAAAACGGTGGCGTATGTTCCTGCCACGAAAGCCGGAACCAGCGCTCAATCGCCGGGGTGGCATTGAGAATTTTCTTTTCCAGCTCCAGCAGCGGGCCATTCAGAGCAGTGACAAGGTGGGGAACCATGACCAAACGTCCTTTTTCAACGGATTGAAAGCCTATATGGTGCCAGATGCCTGGAATTCTAGCGTAATTAGGAAAAAAGCCCAAAAATAAGCCTGAAAAGGAGCCGGAAAATTGCCCGCAAATTGGGTCACCCAAGAAAAAGCCCCGTGTCGGGCAAACACAGGGCTTGGAATAGAGCGGAGGATTGCTCCTCCGTAAAACTTACAACAATCAGTTGATTGAGAGATCAGCCGCTGCCTGATCTGCCACTATTCGCTCTTTACAAGCAGACCGTGACGGGTGCATACGCGGGCCTCATCTGGATTTATAGAGCGGGGAGACTCACTCACACTCTCGCTGCCCGGCAAGAATATCTCATTTCAACCCCTCCATAAAAAATTTTCACAATTTCCCTTGCTACACCCCGTATTAGTGTATTACACTTATCATACACCGATGCAGCAATACAGTATTCAATACCCGAAAGAGAAGC
>JBDLSU010000437.1:0-3229 GCA_039799405.1 Pseudomonadota bacterium
TCGGTTGTTTGATCAGGGCGCTGAAAAAGCCCACCACCATGCTGACCAGCGAAAAGTAAAATACCACCCGGTATTCCGGCTCGCCCAGCCGCCCCAAGCGGCGCACCTGCAAATACGCCAGTGCCGAAATCGCGCCGGAAAATAGACCCGCCGTAATCCCCAGCCATTGGTCGGCATGGAACGAAGGTTTTAGCAACAAAAACACCCCGACCGCACTCAGCGCGATTGCCAACGCCAGGCCCCAGGCGAAGCGACTCTGGCCGCGCCACCAGACCATGCCAAACATGATGGCGGCCAGCCAGATCGGTGCCATATTGTTGAGTGTGGTGGCGGTGGCCAGTGGAATTTGCCCGAAGGCGTAAAACCACAGCCACAGCGCGGTCACGCCAATTACGCCGCGCCAGGTGTGTTGCACCGGGTAGCGCGTTGCCAGTTGGCCGCGTTGAGCCAGCACTATCGCCAAAGTGACCAGCACACCGATCAAGCCACGATAAAACACGATTTCGCCGGTGCTATACCATTGGCTTGCCAATTTGACACAGACGCCCATGATGGCGAATAAAAATGCTGCGACCAACATCCAAAGTGATTGCATTCAGACTCCAAAAAAAAGCCCGCTGCATGAGCGGGCCGGGTTGATGCTTAAAAACTGAGTTTGCTGCGATACCATTCGTGGAAGTGTTGCATGCCATCTTCCATTGGTGATTGATACGGCCCGACTTCTGATACGCCGCGCTGCATTAACACCCTGCGTCCGGCATCCATGCGCTGCGCGATTTCATCGTCTTCGATACAGGTTTCCATGTAAGCGGCGCGTTCGGCGGCGACAAAGTCGCGTTCAAACAGCACAATTTCTTCCGGATAGTAAAATTCCACCACGTTTTTGGTACGCTGCGGGCCATCCGGCCACAGGGTGGAAACCACCAGCACATGCGGATACCATTCCACCATGATGTTGGGGTAGAGCGTGAGCCAGATCGCGCCAAATTCCGGCGGCTTGCCGTTGCGGAACTTCAGCACTTCCTGCTGCCATTTTTGATACTTGGGCGAGCCGGATTTGAGCAAGCCGGAATTGACACCCACGGTTTGTACGCTGTAATCGGCCCCAAATTCCCAGCGCAAATCATCGCAACTGACAAAGCTGCCCAAGCCAGGGTGAAATGGTTCGACGTGGTAATCTTCCAGATAGACTTCGATGAAGGTCTTCCAGTTGTAGTCGCAGTGGTGTACTTCGACGTGATCGAGCATGTAATCGGAAAAATCGAGGTCGCGCGTGACGCCCAGCTTCGCCATTTTTTCCATCACGTTATAGCCGTTTTGCTCAAACAGCAAACCATTCCAGTTTTGCAAACGGGTCTTGGACAGATTCAGGCAAGGGGTTTCATCGAAATGTGGTGCGCCCAGCAATTCGCCATCAAGCTTATAAGTCCAGCGGTGTAGCGGGCAAACGATTTGTTTGGCGTTGCCACGGCCATTGAACATCAGGGCCTGACGATGGCGGCAGACATTCGACAGCAATTCAATGCCGTCCGGGCCATTGCGGCTGCGCACCAGCATGCGGCCCTCGTTTTCGGCGGCCAGCGTGGCAAAATCGCCGACGTTGGGCACCATCAGTTGATGGCCGACGTAGCGTGGGCCAGATTCAAATAATTGCAGTTTTTCGCGTTGCAATAGCGCGTCATCAAAATAGACATGAACCGGAAGTTGCGCATTCGAGCGCGCCAGTTTGGCAAGGTTAGCCAGATCGGACATCCCCATCCCCTTAATAAAAAACCACCAAGAAGAAAAAGACCCGCAAAAACCTGTATTCGTGCAAGGAAGGAAAAATGGATTGAATGGTAATAATTTAATTCAAGCCATGTCCTTGCTTTGAAGCGGAAATTTTGGACAGAACGGGAGATTATACCAAAGTTCGCCGAAAAAGCCAGCAACATTTGCTGGCGGGATAAAAGCATCGATGTGCTAAAGTTTAAAGATTGTGTATTTGTTGTGCATAAAAGCCAGTAATATGCTTGATGTATGGAAAATTTTTTACCTGCTTCTGCCGATTTTCCCCTAATCGCAGTCAAATAATCCGGATTGAGCACGATTTTTTCAGGCAAGCCCAACACGATAAGGTGGTTTGCTCTAAAATACCCGGCTAAACTTAAATATGTCGCGCGTGTGACTTATCTGAAATCCCAAACGCAAAAGAAATCTATGTCAAAAAAAGCTGCATCGCCAAAGGATGCCGACCTGCAACCCGCCAATTTTGAGCAAGCCATGCTGGAACTGGAACAATTGGTGGCGCAAATGGAAGCGGGTAGTTTGCCGCTGGAAGCCTCGGTTGCCGCTTACCAGCGCGGGTCGGAACTGGTAAAATACTGCGGCGCGCAACTGGATCAGGTTGAGCATCAGGTCAAAGTGTTGGAAGGAGAGATGTTGAAACCGTTTAGTGTTGAAGGCGAATCGGGCGCAGCGGAGGCGCGTTCATGAGTGCCTTGCCGTTTGCTGACTGGGTAAAATCGATCCAGCACCAGGTTGAAGCCGATCTGGCTGCCTTCTTGCCGCTTGATACCACCATTCCCGAACGCCTGCATCAGGCCATGCGCTATGCCACCCTGGGTGGTGGCAAACGGGTACGCCCGCTGCTGGTGTATGCAGCGGGCAATTTGTTTGCAGCATCGCCCGAGGTGTTGGCGCGTGCCGCCTGCGCGGTGGAAATGATCCACGCTTATTCGCTGGTACACGACGACATGCCTTGCATGGACGACGACGCCTTGCGCCGTGGTAAGCCAACCGTGCATGTGCAATTTGACGATGCCATCGCGCTGCTGGTGGGCGATGCACTGCAAGCCCAGGCGTTTACGGTGTTGGCTGAAAGCAGCGCCCCGGCCGCGACCAGCGTGGCCTTGTTGCAATTGCTGGCCCAGGCCGCAGGTTCGGCAGGCATGTGCGGCGGCCAGGCGATTGATCTGGCCAGCGTCGGCCTCAAGCTGAGCTTGGCGCAACTGGAACAAATGCATCAACTCAAAACCGGGGCCTTGCTGCGCGCTTCGGTGTTATTGGGTGCCATCGCGGGTGGCGCATTGAATGCGGTGCAAACCGAAGCCTTGAGCAGCTACGCCAAAGCCATTGGGCTGGCGTTTCAGGTGGTGGATGATATTCTGGATGTGACGGCCGATTCTGCCACGCTCGGTAAAACCGCTGGCAAAGATGCAGACCACGACAAACCCACCTATGTATCGAT
>JBDLSU010000438.1:0-8341 GCA_039799405.1 Pseudomonadota bacterium
GTTCATCCAGCGTGGAAATTTTGCGGATGGCTTCACACACCTTCGCCTTGGCAGCCGGATCGAGCCCGGAAAGCAGACGAAAACCCAAACCTGTTTGATTTACCTTGGCATTGCTTGACAACGCCATCAACTTTTACTGCATCCACTGAGGCCGCCGACCGGGCGCGTTGCGCTGCAGTTGCGTGCGCTCAAACCAGGGAGATAGTCTGGAGATCGGGGCGTAAAAAGTGCGTAAAGAGATGGGGGTGGGGTGTATACGTGGGGTAAATTGGGGGCGGGGATTTTTACGGCTTGTTTACGCTGGGGCGGCTGGCATAATTGTGGATTGCTGAATTAATGACGGGGTGCTGGCGATGAAGAACACACTGGTGCTGCGTTTTTGCCTGGGTACGGGTTTGCTGCTGAGCATGATTCCCGCGTATGCTGCCAACTGGACGATTCAGGTTGAAGCAGACCAGCGCCTGAGTACCCGGCATTATTTGCTGAGACAGGGTGATTGCAAAATCTTGTGGCGCTTGACGTTTTTTCAGGCTGGCAAGGGCTTGGGGATTCGGGAAGAGATTGGTTGCGCTTTGCCGGTGGCAGAGCAAATCCCATTGCGACGGGCACTGCTGCAAAAAGTGGCGGGTGATACTAATCAGATGCAGGGCATGCGTAATTTTGTTTGGGGTAGCGTGCCAAATAAGGATATTTTTATGCCGCGTTTGGCGCAGGCATTACGTGCCAGTGAGCGATGGGATGCGGGGAAAGGCGACTGGCGTGGCAATGAGGGCGCGTATGCTATGCGAGACTTGATGAATCGGCAGAATATTTTTGCGGAGGTTGTTGCCAGCTTTGCGAGCGAAGGCTGGAAGTTGGTGGTGGTTGATGTTGAAAAGATACAAATTGGTGACGGGGTGCTGGTGACTGAAGCTGGCAAGTATCCGGTTGATTGCGGGATTTTTTTCTGTGAGACAGATAGCGCAGCATTAACAATGCAGTCGTTACCACAACTATTTCACTTTGGGCAAAAAAAATCTTACTTACTATCGCATTTTGCCAATCACTTATACTACAATTTGGCATCTAGCACTCGTCAGCTACACAGACAAGCAAGGAGTAAAGGAGGGGTAGTGCTGATTTCGCGATTTGAACATCCTTGCCCAAAAACAGAATGTCCATGAAAAGCGAAATGTGCAAGGCGTTGAAATGTGTCAATCATTTTGAGTAGTTTCTCAGCGATTTTACGCGCTTTATCCAGTTTAAAATACAACAAATATTATGAGAAACATAATGTCATGCTTTTTAAGAAAGTGTTGTAAATTAGAAAGGAGATACCATGTCGGATGAGCTAAAAAAACACAGAGTTATTGGTATAAGACACACATTAAAGAAAATCAAAGATGCCGGTTTAATTTCAGATGGCGTTATGTTCCCTGATGACGCTGTAGATGAACTTAATAAAACCAAGAAAAAAGCCGAGAATGCAAAGCGCCATCGAACAGCGCGATCGGATGCGCCAGTCGATTCGATCGTCAAGAAGATCGAAAAAACCTTCAACCTCCCTGAAGGCTCAGTGAAATTGCAATATCCATCAGGCCGTAAAGCTAGATCGGATACCACAATTAATAATCTAAGAAAAAAATGGGCCGAGCTGTAACTTTGACAACCTCAAGATGAAACCCGCTCCAACCACGCAAAATATTGCACATTACGCAGTTCGATTGCTTTAGATTGCATATCGCCAACTCAACACTATCGAAAATAGGAGTATCTATGGCAAGAGAGCGCCCAACGCTGTTCGTAGGATCATCGTCAGAAGGCCTCAAGATCGCAAAGGCGATCCAAGTCCTTCTCGATCACTCGTGTGAAGTAACTATATGGAGCCAAGGAATTTTTGGCCTTAGCGAAGGAACTTTGGAGTCATTAGTTAGTGCCATGGATGACTTTGACTTCGCAGTACTGGTTTTAACACCAGACGATCTCCTTACCAGTCGAAACGAGATAACTCCCACTGCTCGTGATAACGTACTATTTGAACTCGGCCTGTTCATGGGGTCGCTAGGTCGAAAGAGAACATTTATCGTTTACGACAGGTCAGCGAAGCTCAAGCTTCCTTCAGATCTAGCAGGTGTTTGTGCGGCAACATTTGAACCTCATGCAACGGGAAACCTACAAAGTTCACTTGGTGCCGCAACAACGCGCATCGAGGATCAAATCACCAAGTATGGTGTGCGTGAAGCAGACCGATTAAAGGGTCTATCGGAAGCAGCCAAAGGATTCGATGCCGCAGCATCGCAGATGGAGAAGCTGGTAGAACTCATCGCACGCTCACGCAAGGTGGAGCTTGATATCATATCCAGCCAGTTCGGGCCGCTCATTCCGCACGACAAGCTCATGCAAATGAAACGAGACTTGATTGATCTTGATGAGACATTGAGTCGCACAAGAACTACCTGAATGGATGACAATTTGCAACCCATATTTCCGACAATAAGCATGAACGCAAAGCCCACAGCATCCGTGATTTTTAATTAAAATTAACTCACCTAAGGAAAATTTATGCGTTTCATCCTTTTTTGTTTTTTAGCACTTACCCTTGCGGGGTGTGCCACCGTCGATTTCCAACCATATGAAGGAAAGAACAACCTCTACGAAGGACAGGGAGGAACAAAAGTTGTCGTTACTGGTATCGATTTCTGGGCCAATGGCTCACCACCTCGCAAGTACTCAATCATTGGTATGGTGGCAAGTGAAATCGGCAATGGCATTGGAGACGAATCAATGATTCGTTCAGCGGTGGCGAGAGAGGTAAAAAAACAAGGTGGTGATGCAGCTATCCAAATCACTAACAATAGTTCATTCGCAGGCGTTGTAAATGCCGCACCAGGTTTTTACATGGCTGTCGAAGTAAGACGGATGCAATTCGCCGTCGTCAGGTATGTCAACTAACCGCGATCTAGTTCACTGCAACAAAAGACCCTATTGCCTATTTTTATCGTTTTTTGGAGATTTTCATTATGAATGAAACAACAAAACTAAACCTATACCGCTCATGCCGTATTGAGCAATTCCCCAATGGTGTAATGGAGAATTTAACTCCAGCACCAGGTTTGCTTGACCCCGATTTTTACGAAAAACCACTGGAAGGCGGCGGTGCTCGCGCTGCCGATGTGGATATTGATGTCGTCGAAGGCGTTGAATGGGTACGATCTGGTGGCGGAACTTCGCTATTTGACCGAGCGGGCGTATTTACCAAACCCGGGTGGCTATCATTTGAAATCCCAGATGGAACCCCGATTCCGGACTCGCTTGTCATAGTCAACACCGGATACAACAAACGCTTCAAAGCAACGCATTATCAAATCGAATCAAAAGCTGGAAGAATGCGCAAGGATTCGATGCAAGGTGCGCTGGATAATTTGGCCCGCAGTGCCATTGCGCGCTCTGTTGAACTTGGTCGCTTACGCTAAATTGGAGAAATGTATGCCCGAAGTTAATGGTCGAACCCTGATGATGGCGATTCAAGCTGTCGATTTCAAAATCAGTGATATTGTCAAGAATCTGGACACGGCAGATGACACAGAGGGGGGCGAGCTTGAATTGCTGTTATTGAGCTACGAAAAAGCTGCAGCATCCCTGAAAATTGCTTACGAGGAGGCCCAGAAAAGTGTCAGCAATTTACCGCCTTACGATACACTGGTCAGTGAGTAGCAGAAAATGGCAAAGCCAAGAGAATTGGATGTTTCGTTTTTGGACTGGGCAGCCCGTGCAGTACTTGCCGCGTTGACCAACGAAAAGGATCGATTAAATAGTCTTGTAGAATCCAGCGATGATGATGATGATGATGATGATGAAGTAGCGGATGCTGGCAATGACCTTCTTGAGGCTTCTGGTTTGCTGGAGCGGATGACGGTGCAAGCCAAGGCTGCCTTTGGCGACCAAATTACAGATTTTGATAGCAACACCAAGTTTAGAGAACCAGCGAGAATAGGATTCAGGCAAGTTTGAGTTATATTACCCTTCGTCCATGGATACACGCCACGCAAGCACAAATCAAGGAAATCAGCATGAACTACGCCCGCGTTTTCCAGCCAGGCAACAACCAAGCGCTTCAGCCCCGGAGAAGAATTCAACTTGACGTTAAACATGCTGAAATTTTCCGCCGTGGCGATAAAATCATCCAGCGCCAACGCAGTTCACAGGCAATTTTTGACGCCTGCATTACCTTTCCGGCAGACTTCATGGCCGAAGGCAGAGAAGATGCTGCACCGCAAGAGCGCGAGGGCTTTTGATGACAGTGCGCTATTTACCGGATACCGATATCCTCATCACCATCATGAAACATTGCCCGCCAATAGTCCCAACCAAGTTCACGCTGAACCATCCACTAAAAATCGACAGGAGCTGTCTATGTCAAAAAGAAAAGCCGAAATTTTAAAGCGAGAAAAATCTGCACTTGCCGCCATCAGGGCCGCATTTGGGACAGCCGATGATGAATTTGGCGCCACCATGTTCGTTTCGCATCACCTGGAGGAAATTGAAGCCGACTATTGGAAAACGCATCTAGGTACCGAGAAACCAGAACCGATTCGGGTACTCGATATTCTTGTATTGCTTTCACACTTGAGCGATGAGGATGAGGATGGGATCGATGTGTTCGACTTTACCTTGCCAGATGACATTACTAACTATGTTTTAAGTGTTCATTTCGACGACAACGGCGAAGTCGATGATATTTCAATGGAAAGTTAGTACAAAATGCCATTTTCAACATTGCGAACAAGCTGAAGCCCACCAACCATGGGTCATGCAAGACGAAATCGCCTTATTGTGGATCTGTTTAAAGCTCGTCTGCCGCGATTAAAATTTGCTTTTGTTTAAGACACTTGGATCGCCTGATGTTGCCATCATGCAAGAGCAAGCTCAATCCTCACCCAGCCAAAGCCCCCAGCCGCCTGAGCCGTTTCAACCACTTGGCACCATCAGCCGCCTTCATGTTACCCGTCATCCCAATCAAGGTTTCATGCACCGGCGCAATGCCGACAAAGCCCAGAATATTTCGCTCCAGCGACTTGATGCTGTGCGCGCGGAAGTACCAGCGGTAGACCAGGGCTGGCATGCCCATGGTGACCACCACGCGCGCGGAGCGGCCGGTCAGGGCTTTTTTGCCCCAGGGGTTACCTCCTTCTTCGCGCGTGAAGGCGAAGCCGGGGCGGGCTACTTGTTCCAGAAAGCCTTTGAGCAAGGCCGGCATGTCGCCCATCCAGAGCGGGAAGAAGAACACGATATGTTCGGCCCAGGCGATGTCGTCCTGGGCCGACTTGAGCGATGCCGGAACCGCGCCATGCTCCCATTGCTTCTGGCTACGCAGCAGTGGAAAATCCAGCACGGCCAGCTTGATCTCGCGCAGCGGGTGCCCGGCCTCTGCTGCGCCTGCGGCATAGCTGGCGGCGAGTGCGTGGCACAGGTGGGCTTCGTCACCATCGGGGTGGCCCTGGATTACAAGTATTCGTTTTGACATGATGTGCCTCATGGTGAGTGGATAGTGCTATCAGCGGCGTGCTGAATCCTGCTGACAAGCCTGGTGATTGCGCCGCGCGCGGTCTGTACGGCTGCGCACATGGCTTCAAAATTCAGCAAAATCACCATTCGCTGAATCAAATCATTTACGCACGCGCTGACGTGTTTTTCAAATTACTTGGCATACAATTCAACATCAATCCTTCGGCACATAGCAAGATGGCCGCCCCAAAACAAGAAAGCAACATCATGGCAACGCTGCCCACATTCACGCTCCCTGCACCAGAAGATCAGGTTGACCAAAAGCTGCTCGCCGATATCGACAAATTTGGCTGGCACGTAATAGGTATCGAGGGGGGTGATGACTCTCCGGGGTTTGCGTTTTCGATCGGCTTTTATTATCAGTACCAGCACCCTGAAATGTTGATCATGGGCCTGCCCAATGACACGGCGCATACCATTCTGGCCAGCATTCACGAAATGCTGGCGGCAGGCGGCAGTATTGAGCCATGGCGTGCGGTTGACGACGTGGCGAGCTTTCCGCTGATGGCGATTCCCATCGGTTTCAACCATTACCGCGAGCATCTGGGCTACGCCATGTGGTTTTACCGCTCACTTGGCGCGCCATTCCCCGCGCTGCAACTGGTGTGGCCCGACCGGGCCGGTGTTTTTCCGTGGCAAGAGGGTTATGATCAGCAATATTTTCAGTTGCAACGGGTGTTGAGTGAAGAACCAGCGCCTTGATCATGCGCTTATGCAATCGAACCCATTGACCGGGATTGCATTGCAATAGACTTGCTGAAACCATGAACAATTTAACCATGCAAAGGCATCTTACAACATGAACCAAGCCGATCCCCCCCTCCTGTTTGAACCCTTGCTGCTTCTGCTGCTATTCGCTGCTCTCTGGCTGACTATCTCAACCCTGCTGCCACGGGTAAGTGGCTGGACCAAATTAGCGCAACGCTTTCACGCCACACAAGCAGCCAACGGCGAGCGCTTCAGCGTGGTATCAGCCAGAATGGGCAAAGGATTTTTCACTATCAGATATAACAACTGCCTGTTTTTCACCGTCAATAATGCTGGTTTTCACATGTCGATCATGTTTTTCTTTCGCTTTCAAAGCCCACCACTGTTTATCCCTTGGTCGGAGGTTGAATCAATCGAAGAAAAACGCCTGTTTTTTGGCCGATACATGGTCATTCACCTGAAAAATCAGGGGCCACTGATTTCGATTCGTGGGCGGGTCGGGCAAGCGATCAAGCTGGCGTTTGATACGGCATCATCACAAAACTCGTTCTGAGTCAGTACAAACCAAGCGCATTATTTTCAATAGGGAAAACATGGACTGGGAACCGATTCCAGAAGCAGCCATTTGGGATTTGATCAACGAGGCGGAATTACGCATGAGTATTTCGCAAGCGCGACTTTGGGAGGCGATACGTTTGACACCGCATAAATGGAATGAAAAATCCTACGGCGCGGCAGGAAATGGCTTTTGGGTTGTTGCGATAATGGGTTCGACCGTCATTTGGTACAACGATATAGAAGATGGATTTAATCTGTCTTCATATAGCAACTTCGGTACGATTGACGAGTACTGGTGCAATCAGGATGAACTGGAGTTTGCTGTCCAACACGCCCTCAACGCAATTGAATCCGGCCAGCAAACCACGCCCCGCTGTGGCCCGCCGATTGCTGGAGAATATAACCCAGTCTGACAGCGGACGCGGCTCGCCAAATGCAACCATGATGTACAATTTGCATCCCCAAATAGATCCCGGCAATGCATCACCATGAAACCTGCCTCGCGCATCCTGATGGCCTTTGGGTGATGCACTGCTGTGGTTTGCTTACCCGAAAGGATAATCCAAACGCTATCAGTGCGGGTTTAACCGCGATACCGGGTGGGATGCGATGCGCGCAGCGGGGTTTGATACGGTGCGCCAGGTGGCAATTGATGAAGACTGGTCGGCGTTGCGTTTCCGGCGGGTGGAGTATATCAAATCAGCGGGTGCTGGCAAGGCGCAAAAATAGCCCCCGCCCCAAGCGCAATCAAACATCAACCACCGACGGGATACCCATGCAAGCCAAAACCAGACGCATTTTGCAAGCGGTGCTGTATGAAGCCTTTGCTATCGCCTTCGTCAGCCCGGCACTGGCGTGGTTGTTCGATCAATCGCAAACCAGCACGCTGGCGCTGGCGGTGTTGATGTCCAGCATTGCGCTGGGCTGGAACTATGTTTTCAATGGCTGGTTTGAAAAGTGGGAGGCGCGCCAAGCCAGCCGGGCACGCACCTGGCAGCGCCGCCTGTTGCATGGTCTGGGTTTTGAAGGTGGGCTGGTGCTGATGCTGGTGCCAGTAATGGCGTATTGGTTGAATACGACGATCATCGCCGCCTTCATGGCCGATCTGGGCGTGCTGGCTTTCTTTTTCGTATATGCCATCGTGTTTACCTGGTGCTTTGACAAAATATTCGGCTTGCCAAATTAGGAGAAAAATATGCAAAGCGGACGCCATAAAATTTACGAGAATGTTTCCGTCGATGAACTCCAGGTGAAACGTGCAGGATACGGTTTTTCTGTTTCATTCACGGTCATCAGCGCCGATGAAAAAATCACGCTCACAATGTGCGGAGTGCGTGACATCAGTTTAATTTGTGAGCTGCTTGAGGCCGATCGGCTTTGGGTTGAAGAGACAGAAGATGTGCAGACCGAATTCGGTCGGCTGACTTTGGGATTTTATAATCAGGCTTACTACGAAGTGATATTTGACACCTTAACTACCGAATAAGCCAATAGGGAATCAATCCATGTTCAAACCATCCCTTCATTGGGT
>JBDLSU010000439.1:0-3935 GCA_039799405.1 Pseudomonadota bacterium
CGCCTGCAAAGCCTGTCTGCCAGCGTCAAGCTGGGGCAAAACACCCGTATGGTAGCGGAAGTGGCGCATACCGATTCCACCAGCTACCAGGTCAATGGACAAGTGTTTACCACGCCATCCGGTCAGGCCGGTGAGCTATCGAGCAGCGCCAGTGGCCGTGCCGCCCGCATCGCGCTGGCACACAAAGACGAGCAATGGGACGCCAGCCTCGAATGGCAGCGCGCCGGGGCCGAATTCAACAACAGCGCATCGGGCATCAGCCCCGGCCATAGCGATCTGGGCGTCAAGCTGGCGCATAAGCTCTCGCCGGATTGGACTGTGTATGGCAACGCGCTGCGCAGCCAGGATACGCTGGTAGCGGCCAAGCGCGACGTGGCGCGGCTGGGTCTGCAATTTAAAGCCTCGGAACGCTTGACGCTGGATGCATCGCTCCAGCACATCAAGGAAGACGGTGATTTGGCCAACGGCAGCCTCGTGGCTGGCAATAGCGCGGTGCTGCCGGGTGGGCAAAATCCGAATGGCGGCTTTTTCGGTTTTGGCAATAACAACAGCGCCATCAGCCCCATCAGTGGCACCAGCGTTACTGCGTTTGCGCCAGTGGGCAGCACACCCGCCGCACCGGCCAATATCCACCTCGATGCCAACACCCTGGCATTGGGCTTGAGCTATCAGGCCAGCGCCAACTGGCGTTTGAATGCCTTGGTGGAAGGTGCTATTGGTGGCAGCAGCGGTGGCAGCAGGCAGCATCGCTTCGAGCTGGGCACCCAATATCAGTTGTCCGAGCGAAGCCGCGCCTATGCGCGCTACGAAAATCAAACCGGTCTGGCTTCGCGCTATTCGCTCAATCCGGCAGAAAAAAGCAATGCCTTCGTGGCCGGGGTGGAATCAAGCTATCTGCCGGGTGCGAGCGTGTTCACTGAATACCGCTTGCGTGATGCGGTCAGCAGCGATTTGGCCAATGCACGCGATTTGCAATTGGCCAGCGGCTTGCGCAATACCTGGAATTTGGCCGAAGGCGTGGCCGCCAGCACCAATGCCGAATATTTGCACGTGTTCGACGGCAAGCAGCAAAAAGGCGTGGCGCTGGCGGGCGGGCTTGATTACACGGCCAACCCGCTATGGAAAGCCTCGGCCAAGCTGGAATGGCGGCGCTTGTTTGACAACCGAAGCGAACCGGGCAACCAGACGCAGGATCAATGGCTGAATACGCTATCGGTGGCGAAAAAGCTTGACCGCGACTGGACCGTGCTGGCGCGCAACTACCTGCTCTACACCCGCAACCACGACAACAGCAGCGGCGCGCCACAGGGTTCGAGCCTGCAAGAGCGGGCGCAACTGGGCTTTGCCTGGCGGCCCGTGGACAATAACCGCGTCAACGGCCTGGCCAGATACGAGTTTAAAAACGTGCGTGACGATGCCCAAAGCACGGGCGAGAGCTACACCGCCCACATTGTTTCGGCCCATCTCGATTACCACCCCAGCCGCCCATGGTGGATGACCGGGCGCGTCGCCGCCAAAACCAACCACGAGCGGCGCTTGCCACAAGGCCAGCAAACCTATAACGCCTGGCTGTTGAGCGGGCGCGTGGTGTACGACATAACGGAAAACTGGGACATCGGCGTACTGGCATCCTGGTTGCACAGCCCACAAGGCGGCACCAGCCAATATGCACGCGGCGTGGAGGCTGGGTATTTGGTGAAAGAAAACCTGTGGCTGTCCGTGGGTTACAACATGACAGGCTTTAGCGAGCGCGACTTAAGCGGTGCTGATTACACCGCCAAAGGCGTGTACCTGCGGCTGCGCTTCAAGTTTGATGAAAACCTGTTCAAAGGCAGCGACCCGGCAGTCAACCGCTCGCTGGCGCGTTAAGCGATATGGTTCATTCAAATCGGCGATAAAAATGGATTATTCATCGGTAATTTAAACGTGCTGCATCATGCGCTGATGCAGCAAACAATCAACATTGTGACATTGTGAGAAACACTATGAACCACCGCAAGCAACCCGCATCACAACCTGACCGCCTGCCCACCCTCTGCGCTGCCCTTGCCAGCCTTGCCATCGCATGCACCAGCGCTCATGCTGCCGACTTGAACGCGCCAGCGCAGCGCAGCAGCGATCAAGCCATCGTCGCCGACCAAGCCGCCTACACGGCATGGCAGGGCCGCATCAAAGCGCTGAATGACAAAGGCGTGCGGGTAGCCGATTATTATCTGGCCAAAGCGCAGTGCTGGCTGGACGTATCGCTGCACGAATACACCCGCAACGACCGCTCCCCCTTCTCGCAGCAAGCACTCACGCAAAGCGCGCTGATCGTGCAGGCGCTGGAGGCAGGCAGCACGCCTAACCCTGGCGCGCAAACGCCACTGGTAAATGATGCTGAAAAACTGCGCGAAGATTTATGGACACGCTTTGCCGCCATCAAACCCTTGCCCGGTTTTGCCTGCGCCGCCAAAGCCGTGGCCTGCGGCGAAGTGGAACTGGTGCACGCCGGTAATGAATACAAACAGCAAGGCTGGCGACATGCCAACCCGTATGTGCAAATCGCTGAAGACCTGGTGCAGCAAGCCACCACGGCTGCCGCCAACTGCAACCCGCCCACCCCAACACCAACGCCCGCGCCCGCCTGCCAGCCCACCGCCTGCCCGGCACCACCCCAGCCACTGGTGAGCGAGAAGCTGACGCTGTCCGCCGATGCGCTGTTCAAGTTCGACAAATCGAGCCTGCCAGACTTGCTACCGGAAGGGCGCGCCAAAATCGACGACATGATGGCCAAACTGGATAAAGCCTATGCCAGCATCGAGCGCATCAGCCTGACTGGCTTTACCGATCGCCTGGGCAATGTGCCCTACAACCAGGCGTTGTCTGAACGGCGCGCCGCCACGGTGAAAGCGTATTTGCAAAGCCGGGGTTTTAAGGGTGAGATCGTCAGCAATGGCAAAGGCAAGGCCGAGCAATTGGTGCCCTGCACCGGGGTGACCCCGCAGGCGAAGTTAATTGCGTGTTTGCAGCCGAATCGGCGGGTGGAGATTGTGGTGACGGGGGTTAAGCGGTAAGGGGGGCTGCTTTTGCATCTGGGTTGCTGCCAAATGGGAAGAAGAATTCCGGAAGAAGAATTCGTTTTTGTTGCCGGTGGCATTCTGGAAGTCGCCGATATTCGCCTGCTTGCGGGCGGATGGCGGCGTTTTTTATTGCATGTTAAAAGTCTGCGATCCGGTAAAACAAAAATGATTTGCAATCGGCCCACAATCGCATAAAATGGCCCAACCAACTTAACTGAGTCTGCCATCATGTTTGCTCTCGCTACCGCATCGGTGTTGAATGATCCGGACGATGCCTCACCATCAACCGATTATAACGAATGGCTTGAACGCAAGGTTCAAGCGTCCTTGGATGGATTGGCCAATGGCAGTAACCGAACCTTTACCGCTGCCGAATGGGATGCAATTCGCGCAACCAGATTGGCTAAACGTAAAGGCTCATGAAAAGCGTCGTTCGTACTGAAGGCTATCTGGCTGATTTGGATGACATTTTTACGTACATCGCTCAAGACAACGAGCAAGCTGCCAGCGATCTTTGGTTTTATATCGATGACCAAGTCACCAAGCTGGCAGATCCAAATTTCCCAAGACGACCGGGCCGGGTAAAAAATACCAGGGAGCTGGTCGCTCACCCCAATTACATCGTTATTCTTAAAGAAGATGTGATGACTGTTCGTGTATTGAACGTCGTCCATGCACGGAAGAAATATCCTTGAGTTTGGCAAACAGATTGGCAAAGACAACATCGCCGGGAATGGTTTCGACCTCACCGGAGTCGATTTGGGCATTCCGTCTTGCGGCTTCAGCAGCCCACGCGGCCTGGATATCCGCATCGGCGGCCAGACTGGCGGTGAGGCGATCCAGCAAATAAGTGCGTTCACTGGCGCTTAAATT
>JBDLSU010000440.1:0-2670 GCA_039799405.1 Pseudomonadota bacterium
AAATGAAGCCTTGCGCTCGCGCGACAATATGGTATCGGCACGGCAGGAAGTGGATGAAGCCGAATCGCGCATCCATGCGCTGGAAGCCAAGTTGCAGCATATGAGCGAACTGGTGCGGGAAGACCAGCTTACCGGCAGCCTGAACCGGCGCGGGCTGGACGATGTATTTGAACGCGAAACCGCGCGTGCCGACCGCCGTGGCACCCCGCTGTGCGTGGCCCTGCTGGACTTGGACGACTTTAAACGGCTTAACGATACACTGGGCCACCAGGCGGGTGATGGCGCGCTCAAGCATCTGGTCAAAGTGGTGAAAGATACGCTGCGTTCGATGGATGTGATTGCGCGTTTTGGCGGGGAAGAATTCGTCATCATGTTGCCGGAAACCACGCTCGAAGCCGCCACCGCCACCATGACCCGGCTACAGCGCGAACTGACGCGCCACTTCTTCATGCATGACAATGAAAAAGTCTTGATCACCTTCAGTGCCGGGGTGGCCTTGCGCCGGGAAAATGAAGACCAGGCATCGCTGGTGGGACGGGCCGACAAAGCCATGTACGAAGCCAAGCGCAGCGGCAAAAACCGGGTGGTGGTGGCCGACTAATCCCGGGCCACGGTTGCAGCATTGGGGCCAGGTTTGACAAATTGTCGCGTTCTGGCTAACAATTTTCCTGGCTTTGCCCTATGATGGCCTGCAAGCTGTGCCGTTCAACGAATCCATTCTTGACACCATGCAAACAATTCAACTGCTGCTCGACTCTCTCAAAACACTGCCTCTGCCCCAGGCCCACAAATTGGCGTTGCGCCTTGCCGAACAGGGCGCGCTGCCTTTACTCGATTTATTTACCACGGCCGAACGCCTTAACCAGGCGCAACTGGCCGGGCAAGTGTGCGAGCTATATAAAATGTGGCTGCAACATACCGGGTCACCCGTGGCGTATGCAGCGCAATTTAATTATGCGGTCAGCCTCTCCAGCATGCAGCGCGATGGCGAAGCCGAAGCAGCGTATCGCGCCGCAATTGCGCAAAAACCCGACTTTATCGAAGCGCACCTGAATCTGGGTACGCTGGTGGAGCGGCTGGGGCGGCCGGACGAAGCGATTTTGCTGTGGAATGCGGTGCCCGGCTTTGGCGACCCGAATTCCCCTGCTGACCGCGCCCTGCATGTGCAAGCCTGGAACAATCTGGGCCGCTTGCTGGAAATTCGCAAGCAATTGCCGCAAGCCGAGCAAATGCTGACCAACAGCCTGCGCACCGACCCCAGCCAGACCAGCGCCCTGACCCACTGGGTACATTTGCGGCAAAAGCAGTGCGAGTGGCCGGTGTACCGCCCGTTTGGCGAAATTGGCGAACAACAAATGCGCGACGCCACCTCTGCACTGGCATTACTTAGCGCCACCGACGACCCGGCCTTGCAACTGGCCGCCGCCCAACGCTTTGTCCAGGAAAAAATTGTGCTGCCCGCCCGCACCCTGGCCCCAGCCAATGGCTACCAGCACAAACGCTTGCGCATTGGCTATTTGTCGTCCGATTTTTGCTCGCATGCGGTGTCGATTTTGACGGCCGAACTGTATGAATTGCACGACCGCAGCAAGGTGGAAGTATTTGCCTTCAGTTGGAGCCGCGAAGATGGTACGCCCTTGCGCGCCCGGGTGGTGAGCGCATTCGACCACTATGTGCGCATCCACACCATGACGGATGAAGAAGCCGCCATGTGCATTCGCCAGCATGAGATTGATGTGCTGGTCGATTTGCATGGTCTCACTTCCGGCACCCGCCCGACGATTCTGGCGCACCGCCCGGCCCCGGTACAAGTGACTTATCTGGGCTTTCCCGGCACCACCGGTTTGCCCAATGTCGATTATGTGCTGGCCGATGAGTTTGTCTTGCCACCGGAACTGGCCGAGCATTTTTCCGAAAAGCCGCTGTACATGCCCAGGTGCTTTCAGATTAATGATCGCCAACGTGAAATCGGCCCGCGCCCGACCCGTGAAGGCTGTGGCTTGCCGGAAGATGCGTTTGTGTTTTGCTCCTTCAACAATAACTTCAAATTCACGTCCGAAATGTTCAGCGCCTGGATGCGGATTTTGCAGCAAGTGCCGCACAGCGTATTGTGGCTGGTGGCCGATGGCGAGATGGTGCGCGCCAATTTGCTGCACGAAGCCAGCTTGCTCGGCATCAAGCCGGAACGGCTGATTTTTGCACCCCGTGTCGGGCCGCTGGAATATCTGGCGCGCTTCATGGTGGCCGATTTATTCCTCGATACCTTCCCCTTCAATGCTGGCACCACCGCCAGCGACGCGCTGTGGGCCGGTTTGCCGATTCTCACTTACACCGGCCACACCTTTGCTGCGCGCATGGCCGGTAGCCTGCTGCATGCGGTGGATCTGCCCGAGCTGATCACCTGGAGTCTGGCCGAATACGAAGCAAAAGCGGTGCAACTGGCGAACCAGCCCGAGCGCATTGCCGCCATGAAGCAACAATTGCAGCAAAACCGCCTCACTTGTACCTTGTTCGATAGCCCCCAGTTTGTGCGTGATTGGGAAACCCTGCTTGAAAGGATTGCCGTGCATCCCGATGAAGAAATGAAACAGACCCCGATCAACCAGATCCATAACGTCGATGTGCTCAATTTAATGCGCCCCGATCTGAATATGGTGGTGGAAGTGGGTT
>JBDLSU010000441.1:0-2836 GCA_039799405.1 Pseudomonadota bacterium
CTGGGTAGTTTGCAAGGCTTGTGGCAGGTCGATTTGCGGCAAGGCCCGGCCGCGCGTCCGCAGCGGGTGGCTGGTACGGCCGCGCTGGATCAACTGGATGTGCTGGTGCTGGAACCGGCGCGCAATGGCATGATCTGGATCGGTACCCGCAGCCATGGTGTGTACCGCTATGATCCGATTAAACAATCGCTGTTGCATGTGGCACCCAAACCGGCTGAAGCCAGCGGTCTGGCCCATCATTTCATTACCAGCATGCTCTCTGATCGGCGCGGCTGGCTGTGGGTGGGTACTTATGGCGGCGGCCTGAATTTGTGTCGCCAGCCGGATCAGGCCGCCAACTTGCAATTTGTGCGCATTGGCAGCGCCCAGGGTTTGCCCAATCCGATTGTCGATAAAGTGCTGGAAGATACGCAAGGCCATGTCTGGGTCAGTACCGATGCCGGGCTGGCCTCGATTGATGCGAAAACCCTGGCGATACGCTTGCACGGACGCGCCGATGGTGGCGCAATCGGCATGTTCTTTCGCAATGCCGGGGCCAACACCGCGCACGGCGAGTTATTGTTTGGCGGCGATACCGGGCTGGTGGTGGTGCGGCCGGAGCGTTTGAGCCAATGGGATTATTCGCCACCGGTGGTGATCAGCGAATTGCAAGTTGGCGGCAAGGTGCGGCCAGTCGGGCGTTTGAACCAGCTTGGCCCGGCGCTGGGGCAGGTGGTGGTACCGGCCGATGGCAATAGTTTGACCGCAGAATTTTCCGCGCTCGATTTTTCTACCCCGGCGCACAACCGCTATGCTTACCGCCTGGACGGGGTGGATCGTGACTGGATCGAAACCTCGGCCACCCGCCGTCTGGCCAGTTACGCCAACCTGGCTCCGGGTACTTATCAACTGCATTTGCGTGGTTCCAACCGCAATGGGGTGTGGGCGCGGCAGGAACGGGTACTGTCGGTGCGGGTGCTGCCAGCCTGGTATCAAACCTGGTGGTTTTATACCCTGCTGGCTTTACTGACCTTGTTGCTGATGGCAACCATGGTGCAAGTGCGCACCCGGTTTTTACGCCAGCGTCAGGAAGAACTGAAAGCCCAGGTCGAACAAGGCATTGTGGCATTGCGGCAAAAGCAGGCGCAACTGGTGCAGCAAGAAAAAATGGCATCACTCGGCACCCTGACCGCAGGCATTGCGCACGAAATCAACAACCCGTCCAATTTTGCCCATGTCGGGGCCTACAATCTGGGCAATGAACTGGCCGATTTGCACCGCTTCTTGCTCAAGCTGGCAGGTGACGAAGCCAGCCCCGAGCTATTGCAGGCGCTGCAAAAACGCTTTGACAATCTGGCTGCCTCGCTCGGCGCGATCAGCGAAGGCACCACCCGTATCCGCGATCTGGTGCGCGATTTGCGCACCTTTTCGCGGCTCGATGAAGCTGACTGGAAAAGTGCGGCGATAGGCGACAGCCTGCTGGCTACCGTCAATCTGGTACGCACCCAATATGCCGATCAGGTGGAAATGCGCTGTGAGCTGGCGGCCAACCCTGAAATTGAATGCTGGCCCGCACAACTGAACCAGGTGTTCATGAATTTGATCGTCAATGCCTGCCAAGCCATCATCAGCCGAGCGCCGGAGGTACGCGCAGCGGTGCCGGGGCGGCTGCTGATCCGCAGTTGGCAGGAGGTGACACAAGAGGTGGCACAAGAGGTGGCGCAAGAGCGCAAGAACCAGCAAACCATGCTGGTACTGGAATTTGCCGACAATGGCGTCGGCATTGCGCCAGAATTGCTGGAAAAGATTTTTGACCCCTTCTTCACCACCAAAACCGTGGGCGAGGGCATGGGTATGGGCTTGTCGATTTCATTTGGCATCATCGCCAAACATCACGGCAGCATGTCGGTCAGTTCTACCCTGGGGCAGGGCGCATGTTTTACGCTGCGCTTGCCGATTCCGGCTGATACTGCCGGTGTTGTTGGCGCTGCTGCAGTTCTATAGCTGCTTGCAAGCGCGTTCACTAGCACTGCACCTGGCGCTACCAGACAAGCCAGCCACCTTGCACGGGACAAACAGGCCCGGTCAGCCTTGTCACAGGTGACGCAGCCGGGTTGGTCTGGTGTATTTACTGTTCCTGCTTTTGCGCGCGCCGCCATTCCCACGGCGGGGTCGGGCTGGCGTCGTGCCATAAGCCGGTTTTGCCATGGCGCGCCTTACCCTGTGCCGCCTGGTAGCGTGAATATGCATCGTCGCTTTGTGCTTTGCGCGCATATTGGCTGTAATGCCAGGCATGGCCGCTGGCCAGCAGGGCGTAATTGATGTCTGTGCCATCGAGCTCAATGCGTGCCACGCCACGGCCATAGGCATCCACATCATCGATGCGTGCTGCCACCGTTTTATCTTCCACCAGTTGCGCCAGGTGGCGTTTGGCTTCGGCCCCATACGGCATGGCTTTTTCCGGTGCGTCAATATACGCCAGCCGCAACTTGTATTCACGCTTTTCGCCATCTTGCAGGGTAATGGTATCGCCATCAGCCACCGCCACCACCTGCCCTTGCAAGAGGCCACCCTTGACCATTTGCCCCGGTTTCACCTGCTCGTGTTGCCACCAACTGACAAACGCCACCACCAACACAAACATTGCACCCAGCCGCTGCGGCCAACTGCGGGCGGTAAATAATTGCATGGCAGCACGTTGCTGGCTTCTGGAAATCTTCATGAAATCACCGTCGAATCAGGGTTAAACAGAAAAAATGCGGAGAACTGGCGCAAGTATAGTGTAGTTCGGCAAGAATTTGCAGCTTGACAAAGCCAGTGCGCATTGTTGTAATCGGTAACCAGCCGCCAGCACTGC
>JBDLSU010000442.1:0-5913 GCA_039799405.1 Pseudomonadota bacterium
AACACGCTACCCAGGCCCAGGCAAGCGAGGCAAGTTTGTACAAATCCCCCGGCGTGAATCCCCATTACGGCTGGCAACGCGCCGCGATAGCCGAAATTGGCCCCGGAGGTGGCCAGCATCACATTGTTCGGGCCGGGCGTACCGGACATGAGCAGGCAATACGTCATCAATGGCAATAAGTTGTTCATGGGATCACACCTTGAGAAAACAGAATGTGAGCAGTATGGGGCGGCGGGATTGTTGCCGCAAGGTACAAGTGGCTGGATGCTGTATCAGTTGGTGGGGTGGTACAGTGGCAGTGCGTTCAGTGCGCGCCAACCCAGTTCTCAAGCCGCAGACCGGGGTAGCGGACAAAGTCGGCGATATTGTTGGTGACCAGGGTGATGTCCAGCGCGATGGCATGGCCTGCAATCAATTTATCCATGGCATCTTTGCTACGTTCGCGGTTGGCAAACCGGACTGGCCCGTAAGCTTTGGCTTGCAGTATTAAACGTCTTGCTTGCAAATATTGAGCGTTGACATCAGATTTCGGATACAGTAAGATCGCGGAAAACTGGTGTTTCGCCACCCCAAGTGCGAAAGTGAAAAACAGGTGTTTCGCCACCCCGAGTGCGAAAGTGAAAAACAGGTGTTTCGCCGCCCCGAGTGCGAAAATGAAAAACAGGTTCTCGCTACCTTAACAGCGAGGGAAAGTGGCCCATCGGGCCACTTTTTTTTACCCCAAAATTCAAGAGATCCGATATGCGATTTTATACAATCAGCGATCCGTATATCACTTACCTTAAAACAATCGACTCGAAGGTTCCTGATAATTACAGCGGCAAACGCCCCTATATTGGCGTGCTACTGGAAGTCGGCGGCCACGAATATTTGGCACCACTCACTTCTTACAAACCCAAACAGGACAGTCTTGCGGCAAATCTGGCGACCATTTTCAAACTTCATGAAAAAGGCAACGAAAGCAATAAGCTGGGGATGCTGCTTTTGAATAACATGGTGCCTGTGGTTGAATCCGAAATAGCGCAAATCGATATTGCCATGCAGGATGCAAAATACCGGAATCTGCTTACACTGCAATTGGACTTCATTAATAGCAAGCAAGATCCCATCAAAGCGAAGGCGGCCAAACTTCACAAACTGATTACGGTGAACAAGCATCAGCACTTTTGTCGGCTTAGCTGTGATTTTTCATTGCTGGAGTTGCATTATGTTAATTTTGGAAAGTAAGGTGGTATAGCTGAATTAAGGGAAATATCATGAGTCAGGCATTTGAAAGTATTGCCCAAGGTTTGCGAGAAGCATTGGGCTTATCCCAAGGCGAAAAAGTGGCGGCGCGGATTCATCGCCCGGATGAAATCGATGTGGCCAAGTTACGTGGCAGCCTTGGTTTAAGTCAAAGCGAATTCGCCGCCAAATTTGGGCAACAATTTATCCAGCTTGTGCCTGATTCAAGGCATTCATAGGCCAAGATGGGGGAATTCCGGAATGGTTGCGGCTGGCGACCAGTTTACCTTGTTGCCCATTTGCTCAAGCGCTGTTCCACTTCCGCCTGCGACAAGGTTCCCTCATTTTCCGCCCGCGTCAGGCCATGCTTTATTTTTTCGATGACGTACAAGTGATATTGAATATCTTCCATTGAGCAATCATCGGACAGCGTTTTCAATAACGCCGCCACTTCCTGTTTGGCGGTTGGCATGTTGATTCCTTGGTGGATTGATTGGCATTGGATGGGGCTAGCGGTAGGTTGGGCCAAGGAAAAACTGGTTGGCAGGAATGGTTAAATATCGGGCTTGCCAAACGGCCAGCATTTCGGCCATGTGGGAGTGAAACCCAATACTCAACCATCCAACAATGTTACTTGGCTTTAGAAGCCATTCCAGTCAGCAATAAGAATTTTATCCGTACAATTAGAGGAAAAATCATCTTTAGCGAATACGTCCGGCGTCAACGGTTGATTGATCGCATCTCTTTTGATCGTCAATTCAACGCCGGAAAATTTACCCTCTTTGCAAGTGAAACGAACCCCCGTGCCATCTGCTGGTGCGAATCCACTTGCTGCATTTTGCAGTTCAGCCAGCGTGGTGCCTTCACTTTTTCCAACTTTCTCTGCCAACAATTTTCCGAGACGACTTTCGCGTATCTGGCCGTGCAAACGTATCATTGTTCCGAAATAATCGCTGGCAACAAATCCGAAGCATACGCCGTGTTTGGACCATTCATATCGATCCAGGCAGTCAACCGGGTTGGCACCTGACATGGCTTTGTACAAATCCTTTTTTAACAAGCCGGGCTCAAGCGATACTTGTGGAGCAGTACATTTTGCCGTGGGTGGAATGGCCGGATATTTGCCCAACGATACCGTGGCACAGCCAAAATTGCGCCAATCCGCCTCAATCTCTTTTTGCGAACCAAACATTCGGCTTGCTTGCGATGCAGGCAGGCTTGGCCACAGGCCATGCAGAGTCAAGAGATTACGCTTGTCATCCGTGGCACCCAGCAGGCATTGCGCGGGCCAAGGCAGTTTTGCATCACCAGTTTTGCTTTTGCAAAAATCAGAAGTCCAGGACAAGGACAGTTTGTAAGTCTCAAAATCACCAAATTGCGCCGGGCGCAAATCAGCGGCATGGGATGGTAAGGTATTAAGTAGCAGCAAGACAAGAATCAATTTCTTCATAGAAATTCTCCATTAAGTGGACTGACGAACCATGTCAACACGCGTTGAGCCACCACAAAGAATAACCCGCAATCTACCTTACATGCGTCAAAGATAACCTCCAGCGATGAATTTTCATCTACTGATACAACAGGAATGCAGAGCCATACGATTACCATTCACGTATTACACATCTATTGGGGTTTTGGCTTTTTCTTCGGCTTTACTGGCTTCGGCTCATTAAAACTGTCAATAATATCGTCGGCTGCCGTGACGTTACCAAGCTTGCTGTTTTTGATATTGATGACCGTTTTTGCACCCTTTTCGGATTTGGATTCGTACAAACCCAAGATTTTGGCAATGCTATACTCACTGCCCGATGCATGGTAATACACTAATTGCTTCTTGTCTCGCAGGGTCAGTATTTGTGCAAAATCCGCCAATTCTTGTCCAACTTGCGAACTGCGGCTGGTACGTAGGGCTTCGCGCGGTAAGCGGATTTTTCGTTCGTAGGCTATATCAATGCGCTTAACGATTTGCTCTACCCGGTCGCGCAGTAACGCCAGCATATCCGCCATACGCGGCCCGCGTGAAAGCCAAATACTGAGCCGCCGGAAATGATAATCTGCCTGAATCAGGGCCTGGGTTTGGTGGGTGGCATTGTCCAGTAACACGCCATGCTGCCAGACGATATCTTGCCCATCCAGCTTGGCAATGTCCGTATGACATTCGACGATTAATTCGGATATCAAATGGCGCGGCAAAAAGCTCTCGAACTGGTAATGGAATTCCAACGCGCTGGCGGTATCGAAACCGTGTTGTTTGATGTCGGAAGGCAGCAGAGCCGGGATGATGATTTGATCTTGATCCGGGTTCTGGTTGCTGTGTAAAAAATAGCATAACTTGTACTTGCGCATGGCTTCGAATACGATGCGGCATTTGCTGGCAGGATAGCTGAGTTGGTTGTCGTATTGATCAGTAACAGGTTTGGCCGCCAGCAAAGCGACGGCTTGCGTACGGGTGATGCAGGCTTGTTCGTTATACATCAGCGTGTACACGCCATAGGTGAGCCAGCGCGGGTTGAGGATGTATTCATCCATCTCGATCATATCCGGGAAGTGGACAATTACGCCCAGCTTGTCCAAAATGTCGAGTAGCCAGTGCCTGTCCAAAGCACCATGCTCGTCTACTTTTTGCTCATCGCACAGGGTGTTGTAGTCGCTGTGGGTTAAAAATGCTTGACTTGGGGTACGCTCGCGCAGGTTTCGTAATACCGAAAAATGAGGTTCCATAAACTGCACTTGATGCAGTCCTACCGCTTGCAAGTGCTGACAGAACGCCGCATGAAACTCCTCAAAACGAGTGCGGAATTTATCCGACACATCGGTACAGGATAACTGGAAAAATCCTCCTATCATACCGGGATATTTTTCCGTCAGTAAGCTTTCATCCAACCGCACAGGTTCCTTGTCAGCCTTGTTTGCAACGATCAATACTGGGGCACCCTTGCCGAAGCTTTTCACGTGTTCTAACCAATATTCTGCACGCTCGGTAGCTTTTTCCTTTTCACGAGCAGAGACCAATAAAACATACAGGCAAGATTCGCGCAAAAACAGTTGGTGCGTGGCATGAACCATGACTTGGCCACCAAAGTCCCAAAAGCTGGCGGTGATGTCGGTTTCCGGGATCTTCCATTCACGGATTTCAATGCCGGGCGTTTTTTCTTCAATTCCTTCAACTACGGGTTCACCATGCAAAACCCGGATGAGCGAGGTTTTGCCTGCTTCACCATCGCCAATAAAAATAGTACGCACCCGGTTTAAAGGTGCGCCCGGCAGCCCTTGCGTCAGGCTGGCCAGATAGGCATTAATTTCTTTTGGCGACTGGCTCGCGATGGATTTTGGCAAGAATACGCGTTGCGTGAGTAATTCCATATCTACAACATCGCCACGGCAACGAGCATCATACCAATCGAGCCAAAAATCAAAGCCACCATCTAGTTTACGCAGTGCTGATTGAAATTGGGCCAATTGTTTTACCCATGGGATGGGTGGAGCAGATATCCATAATGGGGAATTAATGAGAGCAATATAGTCATAATTGTGTAGTGTTTCGATATCATTTTCAATATTTACATTGTGTTCTGGTGTGATTCCAAAAACGGCGGCGAAATTGGCGGCCGCTTCGATTGCCCCGACGGCGTCGTCTACGACGGCGCGTGTGGCTGCTGCTGCTGCTGCGTCGGCATAGGAGCTGGCGTAGGCGTAGGTAGCATTCGCGGCTGCGTTGGCTGCGTTGGCGTAGGCATTGGCTGCGTATGCGGCTGCGTTGGCTGCGTTGACGTAGGCGTCGGCTGCGTATGCGGCTGCATTAGTTGCGTTAGTGTTGGCACTGATGAAAGTGCGGTTGGAAATCCGGATGGTGGCGGTGCGGTTGGGAGTGTGGTTTGAAGTGCGGTTGGAGGTGCGGTTGGAGGTGCGGTTGGTGACGGTGCGGTTGGTGACGGTGCGGTTCGCGACGATGGAGATGGCGGCGCGGTCGGCTGCGGCTGCAGTGCGTCTGGCGTCGGTGCGGTTGGAGTCGGTGATTTCCTTAATGCCTAAAGCTTGCCTGTTCCTGACAACGAACAGCCCTGCATTGTAAGCCAACCAGACTGCCTGTATATTTTTATCTTGGGTTTCTGTTGGCGCAGGTATAGAACTTTGTTTTTTCTTAGCGTTCACTAGCCAAGGTAACACTCGCAAGCCAACCCGTATTGCCAAAGCAACTGATGCCTCAACTGGTAATTTACGCAATTGATCCCTGATTTTATCCCTGTTCATGCCCAGCCCCTTTACCCAAAGTCACCATTCCCCATTATACCCACATCCCCAACTTGAACCACCCACCCCATTCCGTTACAATGCACCCCGTCACGGCAAAAAACCGTGGCCAGGTTTAGCAGCCTGCTCTCGTTGGCCAGCCACTGTTTTTGCAGTGCGCTGCCGTCCACCACGCACGCCTATGGCGGGCCGGGGTGGGGACACCTTCGGGTGTGCCGGGTGCCAACAGCCGGTCTGCTAACCCTGCCCTGTGCCTGCCACCCTCTTTAGCAGGAGGGCTGCAGGTATTCCATCAACCCTGTTGGAGTACCATCATGAACCCCGTTCACCCTTATCTGAACCCGGCCGAAAATCCGGCCAATGCCTTAAACCGTCTGTTGCAATTACTCCCCGCCAGCATGCACGATTTTAGCTTTAACGAAGCGCAGCTTAGTGAAG
>JBDLSU010000443.1:0-8807 GCA_039799405.1 Pseudomonadota bacterium
AATCCGTTTTACGATAAAACCAATCCCGCCAGCAGCGAGCGTTTGTATAAAACCGGTGATCTGGTGCGCTGGCTGCCTGACGGCAATCTGGAATTTATGGGCCGTATCGACCATCAGGTCAAAATCCGTGGTTTCCGTATTGAGCTGGGTGAAATTGAACAGGCCCTGGCCTCGCATGCGCAAGTCAAAGATGCGCTGGTGTTGGCAAAAGAAAGTGCAACTGGCGACAAGCGCCTGGTCGCGTATGTGGTGAGTGCTGCCGTGGCCGATGATTTGGCGCTGGCAAACCAAGCAGCGCTGACCCAACCACTGCGCCAGCATCTGGCGCAGAGCCTGCCCGACTATATGATTCCGGCGGCATTTGTCTGGCTGCAACGCTTCCCGCTGACGCCCAATGGCAAAGTGGATCGTAAGGCCTTGCCCGAGCCGGATGCAGGCACTACGCAAGCGCACTATGTCGCCCCGCGTACCGAACTGGAACACACCCTGTGCGCACTGTGGCAAGAAGTGCTGGGGGTAGAGCGGGTTGGTCTGAGCGATAATTTCTTCCACCTGGGCGGCCACTCGCTGTCGGCCACTCGTTTGATGGCGCGCATCAATCACAGCTTGAATATCGCCTTGCCATTAAGAAACCTGTTCCATTGCCCGACCCCGGGCGAACTGGCGCAAGCGCTGTTGCATAGCGACACCGGGCTGGGCCGTCCGGCGCTGGTTCCGGTATCGCGGGCGCAAACCCTGTTGCCTTCGTATGCCCAGCAGCGCTTGTGGTTGCTGGATCAAATCGACGGTGGCAGCGCCCATTACAATATGCCGGGCGGCATTAAGCTGCGCGGCAGTCTGGACTACGCCGCACTCGATCAAGCCTTCACCAGCATTATTGAACGACACGAAAGCTTGCGCACTTGCTTTACCAACGGCGACGATGGTCAGGTACAGCAAGTGGTCCAGGCCGCCACCTCGTTTGTGGTGCCTCGCCTTGATTTCTCCGGCACCATGCCGGGTGAACGGCAATTGCAGTTGGCTGAGCAAATCACTGACGAAGCCAGCCGTGCCTTCGATTTGAGCCGCGATACCATGTTGCGCGCGCAATTGATCAAGCTGGCGCAAGACGAACATGTGTTGCTGGTCACCATGCATCACATCGCCTCCGATGGCTGGTCGATGGCGATTTTGATGAATGAATTCAGTGCGCTGTATCAAGCCTATGTGCAAGGCCAGGGCAATCCGCTGCCGCCGCTGACGATTCAATATGCCGACTATGCCCACTGGCAACGCACCTGGTTGCAAGGCGAGGTACTGGAGCAGCAATTAAGTTACTGGACCGGGCAACTGGCCAACCTGCCGCTGGTGCATGGCTTGCCGCTTGACCATGCGCGTCCGAAGGTGCAAACCTTTAACGGCGAAACTTATCAGAGCCAGATCGATGGCCGTACCCGTGACGCACTCAACGCACTGTGCCAGAGCACGGGTGCGACCCTGTTCATGGGGTTGCATGCGGCATTCTCGGTACTGTTGGCGCGTTACAGCAATGAAACCGATATCGTGCTCGGCAGCCCGATTGCCAACCGCGAACAAGCCGAAGTGGCAGGCTTGATCGGCTTCTTTGTCAACACTCTGGTATTGCGCAGCGACCTGTTCGGCAACCCGAGCTTTAGCGGTTTGCTGGAACAAAGCAAACGCCTGTTGCTCGATGCCTATGCGCACCAGCAAGTGCCGTTTGAACAAATCGTGGAACGCTTGCAACCGCAGCGCAGCCTGAGCCATGGCGCATTGTTCCAGATCATGCTGGTGTTGCAAAACAATGAATCAGCGACACTGGACTTGCCCGGCCTGAGCGTGAGCGCGATTGATCCGGGCGTCAGTATCGCCAAATACGATTTGACCCTCAATATCGCAGAAACAGCCGATGGCCTGCAACTTGGCTGGAGCTATAACACCGACCTGTTTGAAGCCGCGACAATCGAGCGCATGGCGGCGCATTTTGCCATCGTGCTGCAAAGCCTGACCCAGGCACCTGGGCAAAGCGTATTTCAGGCCAATATGTTGGGCGCTGCCGAGCGGCATCAATTGCTGGTTGAGTGGAACGATACCGCAAGCGATTATCCGCATGAAAAATGCATTCATGAATTATTTGAGGAACACGCTGCGACTAACCCGGATGCCGTGGCCGTGGTTTTTGAAGCGCAACAATTAAGCTATGGCGAATTGAATGCCCGCGCCAATCAATTGGCACATTACCTGATCGAACACAAGCAAGTTAAACCGGACACGCTGGTTGGCATTTGTGTTGAGCGTTCGCTGGAAATGGTCGTGGGCATTCTTGGCATCCTGAAAGCGGGCGGCGCTTATGTTCCGCTCGATCCTGATTACCCGGCAGCGCGCTTAGCGTATATGGTGGCGGATGCAAAACTGACGACAATCCTGACGCAGCGCCATGTGTGCAGCACCAGCTTGAACGATGACGTGCATGCAGTATGCCTGGATGACGAACTGGTTCAACAACAATGCAAGGCGCAAGCGGTCAGCAATATACCCGCCTCACAAATCGGCTTGCAATCGCATCATTTGGCCTATTTGATTTACACCTCCGGCTCCACTGGCAATCCCAAAGGGGTGATGTTGGCGCATCGCAGTGTCGTGAATACGATTGGCGATAATGCAGAACAATTTCATGTCGATGTCGCCAGCGTATTTTTACAAAGCATTTCGCTCAATTTTGATGCCGCCGGATGGGTGATCTGGATGGCCTTGACCAGCGGGGCCAAATGTGTGATTGCAAACGATGTGGTGCGCTTTGGGCAAGAGATGGAAGCCTGCATCAATCGTCATCACATCTCCCATTTGATGATGACGCCCTCGACGCTGACCTTGCTGGAGCCATCCCGCATCACGCAGGCACCGACGATCATTGTCGGCGGGGAAGCGTGCAGCAGCGCCCTGGCCCAAAAATGGCTACCGCGTAGCCGCTTTTTCAATGCCTATGGCCCCACCGAAGCCGCCATTTGCACCACTATCGCCAAGGTTGAGTGCGCCGATGCGCTCAGTATCGGCCAGCCGATCCGGAATATGACAGTCTATATTCTGGATAAAAATGGCCACCCCACCGCACTTGGTGTTGCTGGTGAATTGGTCATCGGCGGTGCTGGTCTGGCACGCGGCTACCTGAACCGCCCGGAACTGACGGCGGAAAAATTTATCGCCAATCCGTTTTACGATCAAAGCAATCCCGCCAGCAGCGAGCGCCTGTATAAAACCGGCGACCTGGTGCGCTGGCGGCATGACGGTAATCTGGAATTTTTGGGCCGCATCGACCATCAGGTCAAGATCCGTGGTTTCCGTATTGAATTGGGTGAAATTGAACAAGCGTTGGGGGCGCATGCGCAAGTCAAGGATGCACTGGTATTGGCGAAAGAAAGCGCATCCGGCGACAAGCGCCTGCTTGCGTATGTTGTCAGCGCTGGCGTGGCGACCGAACAACTGCGCCAACATTTGGTGCAGACCCTGCCTGACTATATGATTCCGGCTGCGTTTGTATTGCTGGAACGCTTCCCGCTGACGCCCAATGGCAAAGTGGATCGTAAGGCGCTGCCCGAACCGGATACTTCTGCATCACAAGCGTACTATGTCGCGCCGCGCACGGACATGGAACATGCCTTGTGCGGGCTGTGGCAAGAAGTGCTGGGGGTAGAGCAGGTTGGTATTACCGACGATTTTTTCCGGCTGGGTGGCCATTCTTTGCTGGCGGCGCAAATGATTGCGCGCCTGCGCCAAATGCGCAATATCGAAGTGCCCTTGCGCACGCTGTTTGTGGCACCGGACATTGCGAGTCTGGCTGCGTCCATTAATGATCAAGCACCGGCTTCACAATTTTCTAATTTGATACGGATGCGTGCGGGTAGCGCAGACCCGGTTCGCCCCATGTTTTTAATCCATCCGGGAGAAGGCGAAATCGGTTACGCGAAAGATCTGGCCCCTTGGCTGGCCTCCGGTCTGACGATCTATGGCCTGGCCGCCACCGGATTTTTGGATGGCGAAACGGCACTGGAAAGCGTGCCGGAGATGGCGGCGGCCTATATCAAGGCTATTCGTCATGTGCAAGCCCACGGCCCCTACCGTATCGCTGGCTGGTCGGCTGGTGGAACGATTGCTTATGAGATGGCGCGCCAATTGATCGGCGTCGGCGAGCGTATCGAGTTTTTGGGATTAATTGATACAAGCTGTGACTATAGCCTGCTAAAACAGCGCATGGCGGGGAAATTTTGTGGTGATGCCGATTTGGATCAGGCCAACTTTTTGTTGATGGCGCTGCCTGAAAATCTACCAGAGAGTCGGGTTGCCGAGCTAACGACGTGGGCCAGGTCTGGCGCAGTGATCCCGATGCTGGAACATTGTCGTGATCTCGCCATCTTCCCGTCCGGGATAGATTCCACCACGTTACGACGCTATCTTGCGGTTCGCATCGCCATCTTGCGGGCCTTGATGGCTTATAACCCGCAGCCACTGTCTATACCAATATCACTGTTTGCCGCGACCAGGAATGCGCCGCAAGACTTGGCGCTGGGCTGGGGCGCATTGCTTGGTGACTGGCTACGGGTAGCGCCGGTAGAGGGGACGCATTACACGATCATGCATCCGCAAAATATCCAGGGGCTTGGGCTTGCCATTTCGACGGCGCTGGTGGAGGTGAGTGAAGCATAAATTGGCGGAAAAGGGTGTGGGCGGACGAATGCAAGATTTACCGCCCTACCTCATTCGGCTGTGGCCATGATTTTTTAATCACTGCCTGCAATGTTGCGTCCGGGATGTATTGGCGAAAAGCGTCGTAGTTCAAGGCAACATAGGCGTTTTGGGGTTGCAAGCGTGCCAGTGCGCGTTCAAATTCTGTCTTTGCCAATGTGACTTTACGATTGGCAAGGGCTGCTTGCAATTTGGTAACATGGTCTGCAATCACCATTTCAAAATGGTCGTTCCGTAACTCCAGAAATTCAGGGTGATTGAATTTGCAAACGTCGATTGTATATTGCCCCAAGCGACTGCCATTACGTGGTTTGGCCCACCAGTAAGCAGGCGTGCCTGGTTCGCCTTTTGCTTCATTTTCAAACACAATGTGTGCCACCGGATTCACATTGCCTGCCGGGTCAAGTAGCAAAGCTTGTTCACCCGCCGGGGGTGTTTGTTCCGCTTGCAGGGAAGTGGAACCGATTTCCAGCGGAAAACGGATGCCTTTCGCGCTGGAATTGCAAATCGGGCAAGCCAACAACAAATTTTCCCAGGTGAAGGCGAGCCACCAATAGCCGTGGTTTTCCAGACAGCCAGGGCGGCGATCTGCGCCTGCCTTGGGGCGGTAATGTTCGACCGCGTTATAACTGCGTGCAATCTTGCACTCGCAAAAACAGCATTTATAGTGCTGGGCAAGCCATAATTCGGGTTTGACAACTTCATAACCTTTAAAGTCATCCGACGCAATCTTGCCATCGAGCGCGCGTAACTCAGCCAATTTTGCCGCACGTACTGGTGGCAAACTTGCGGGTTCCGGGCCACGGTTAACCGGAATCATTGGCCCTCGTTATTACGCTTACCGCGCGGCTTCCTGGCGGGCTGAACCGATGGCAGTTCGCGCGGCACAATCTCCCATTCCGGCGCAATGCCCGCTGCCAGCAATTGCTGCTGCAAAGCGTGTACTTCCGCCTCTTCCTCATCATTGCGCAAGGCATACCCAGACAACACGCCAAAGCGCTGCATGGCCCGGCCAAGTCCGTCGGGGTAGATATCATCAATGCCAAAATAACGGCGAGAGATTTGGCCGCCAGTGAGCAACATCGGTGGCTCAACGCCGGGGCTGGCCTTGGTCTGGCCCGCTTCATTGGACAATACCCAGATTTCCTCCGCCTTGGCCCCCACCAGCGTCAGCGGGTTATGCGTGGTCACCACAAACGACATTTGTGGCAACAGGCGGCGCGTGCGGGTGATGACCTCAATTTGCCAGCGCGGGTGTAAATGCAAATCGATTTCATCAATCAACACCAGACCGCGCATGGTTTGCATGAAATTGGTTTCAAGCGGCAGATTATTGCGCCGTAAAAACTCGACCCAGCGTGCTATCAGGTCCAGCAGCCAACCGGCGCTGGTCAAATAGCCGTCACTGAGCGCACTAAACGGCAAACGTGGCTTGCCATGCTCGGTAATCCAGACCCGGCGCTCGGCCACTTCGATGTTGGCCACGTCCAACAGCGTCTTCAGGGCAGCAATGGCGACATCAAAAACGATACGGCTCAGTGGATTTTTCGGGGCATCGCCATCCATGCCAATCAACCAGGTTTCAGCATGGATCAGGTCGGCCCCTTCATCAAACAGGGTGGCGATTTCCGGGCCATCGGTATTGGATAAATCCACCTCACGCGCCGTACCACCCAGGGCGGAACCACGGCGGCAGCCGTAGGCAAACAGCGGGAATAGGGCGGGTTGGCTCTGGCGTGGTGTTTGGGTGATGGTCAGTGAACCGTTTTCATGAATCCGGGTCAGGTATTCGCTACCATCTGCCAGCTTGACCCGGATGCGTGGCTCGACCACCGTTTCATCGCTATTGGCCCGTGCGCGTGTCCATGCATTGGCAAAAGTGCCTTTGGGCCAGATTGATGGATCGCTGGCATTGCGTAATGCCAGGGCAAGGCTGCGCAAAATGGTGGTTTTGCCGACGCCATTCGGGCCGAGGATCACCGTCCATTGGCCCATGTTTTCGGCGGGTGCAGTTAGTGGCAGGGCAAGGTGATGCAGCCCGCCGATGTCAAACAATTCGATGCTGGTCAATGCAATCGGTTTCAGTGATTCGCGATAATTTGCTGGAAAGGGATACTCTGGCTGAGGAGGTTGACAGGCATCCACAAGTATTTGGAATTCGGCATCGGTTGGTGCGCGCCAATCGAGATATTTAAACCCTGCCAGTGGCCCTGTGATTGTCGCATCATCCAGCCGCAGTGGAATAAAGCGGCGATCCCGTTTTAACGGATCACGGAAACGTATCGTTTGCTGTTCCAGCGTTGCCCAGCCTCCACCCAATGAATTGGATGACATGAAAAGTAGTAATACTCGTGAATGCTCCAGACCAAATTCGACTTTGGATGGAATAGAATCGCCGAGTTTAATTGCCCAGTCTTCAAACCAAACCTTTAACCCGGCATCACGCAAACGCTCAGCCAACGACCGCACCACGGGCTTGTCTTTGGCACTATGACTTAAAAAAACATCGTATTCAAATGGTGTACTCATTGCCTGGTTCAGGTTTTTGATTTTCAAATTGAAGTTTGGCACATATGCCGGGAACAAGTAGTTGTAGTAGTTGTAAGGCCAAGTCAATCACGCCAGGGACGGAAGGATCCTGTGTTGATTTAAGCCAGATGATACACGGATTGCAAACGCATCCTCAGTAAAACACGACTTCAAACCCACCACCTGCCCGATGGCGATCTCGCTGCGCTCAGCCCCAGTTTGTTTTTGCCCCATCCAGCGCATGGAACGGGGCTTTGTCTTGCGCGCAGCCACCGCTGATAATGATGTTACCCCGCATCGGCCCCCAACCAATACCGGGGCTTTCTCTTATTTGGCAAGCAACTTCCAGCGCAGCGACAAATAATCGAGTACCAGAACATGCTCCTTCAAATGTCGCAAGCCCAAAACCCCGAGCAATTTTTGTGGTGGCTTGAATGCCTCGCTTGCGCAATACGACACTTGATATTGTGGCAAACGCAAACTGCCACCAATTTCCAGCGGCCCGGTTGCCATGGTTTGATAGCAACTAATCTGTTTGCCCCAGCTCATGGTCTTGAATTCGCTGACGCTATCACTCTTTTGCAATGGCACGCCGCCGGTCAGACTGCCCCA
Source organism: Pseudomonadota bacterium (assembly GCA_039799405.1). GTDB lineage: Bacteria > Pseudomonadota > Gammaproteobacteria > Burkholderiales > Burkholderiaceae_D > CAMBDR01. Next base: position 7,879 of record JBDLSU010000443.1, read on the forward strand.
GTCATCGGTCGATAAGGCATTCATGCCAAATCGCGCTGAACCGGTATCCAGCAAGGCGTATCCGGTCTTGCCTGAAGGCAAGCGCACCTCAACCAGCGTGTGGCCGCCAACCTGGTTCCAGCGCGCATACAACAGGGGCTGGGCGGTCGTATCCTGGGCCAGCGTCGGGCCTGCTACAAACGAGAAGCGGGAACGTGGCAAGTCCAGCGTCAGCGTACCATGCTCAAAAAAACCGTTGCCCACCGTAGCCTGAACCTGTTGCCTGCACTTGCCAGAGTGAACCCCCGCCAATTGGGTTGGCGATGCATCAACAGTAAGTGATATGTTTCCGACCACGACAGGCACCCCGGTGCGCTTGTCGCCAACGCCATCGGACGCCTTGTGCCAGACAAAACGGCCATTGGCCCCGGTATCGACCTGGATCAGGCAATCAACGCCATCAATTTTGGCTGGCAACAACAGCCCCAGCTTTTCCACTGGCGCGCCCGCAAATGCTGCCCCTTCCCGCCACTCAAGTGGAAACCAGTCCGGTGCGGTAGCACAGGCATAAATGGGCGCAAACAAAATTGACAATATAAATGCAGAGCAACGCATAACAACCCTTTAAAAAAATGATCCGGGAAACGACAAGGCTTTAAAACCACTTTTTGACTTTTTTCCACCCTTTCTTGACCCCGGATGATACCGCACTACCCGCTTGTCCCAGGGCAGAACTGACTTCCTTGCTGGCATAGCCCGCGCCCTTCAGGATTTTTTCACATTCGCCCGAGGTTTTGCCCCAGGCGCTGCCCAGCGCCTTGTTGACATCGCCTGCGGCATAGCCGATACCTTTCAGTACTTTGGCGGCGTCGTCGGCGCTGTGGCCGTAGGCTTGTTTCAGGGCATTGCCCACGTCTTCTACCGCATAATTGGCACCCTTCAGCAGTTTG
>JBDLSU010000444.1:0-6424 GCA_039799405.1 Pseudomonadota bacterium
GGTCGTGCAGGTAGTAGCTGTTGCCGGTATTGAGGCGTTCGCCGATGCTGTTGTAGTAATAGTTGACACCGGTATAGGTGTTGATGTCGATCACGCTTTCGATGCGTCCGGTGGGGCCATAGGTAAATACCGGGCCGGTGCCGTTGGATTGTTGATTGCCGATGGCATCGGTTTTAATCGGTGCCGCATAAGTGCCGACGGTAACGCTACGCAAACGGTTGCTGGCGGGGTCGATGCTGTTGGCTTGCACCACGCCGTCAATGATGAGCTGGGTACGGTTGCCGCTGGCGTCGTAGCGGTAGCCACGGGTATGCACGCCGTCGCTGTAGCTGGTCAGGCGGTCGATGTCGTCGTATTCAAAGCTTTGAATGGCTTTGCGGTTGTCGATGAAGGCGGTGTCGGTAAATTGCTTGATGCGGCTGGCGGGGTCAAAGGTGAGGGTGCGCAGCACGCCCTGGTTGAAGGCATTGCCCAGCGGGTAGCTGTTGAGCCTGCCCGCCAGATCAAAGCTGCGCGCGTAGCTGTTGCGCTGGGTCTCGCTGCTGTTGCCCCAGTCCCAACTGGTGGCGGGGCCAAAGGGGCGGTAGTTGATGTTGCTGATCAAGGCCACCGGAATGCCACCGTTGGCAGGTTGTAGCGTCAGGCTGTTGATGCGGCCGCCTTTGTCGTAGGCGTAATCAATACGGTTGCCGCTGGGGTAGGTCATGCTGGCCAGCAAGCCTTTGCCGTAGCCGGTTTTGCCCCAGGTGTAGCTGTAGGCAAGCACCCGGGTGACGTTGCCCTGCGTTAAAGTTTGGCGTTTGCTGCGCAAGCGGCCAAATTCATCCCAGGTGAAATCAGTCTGACCATTGGGGTAGCGCATCTGGCTCAGGCGGCCCTTGCCGTTTTCGCCCAGATCATAAATAAATTGATACGGTGCCTTGGCCCCGGCATGGCTGATGCTGGTCAGGCGGTTGATGGCGTCATGGGTGTAGGTGGTGAGCACGCCGCGTGCGTCAGTGCTGCTGGTCAGGTTGCCCACGCTATCATAAGTGGCGCGGGTGATGCCGGTGTCGGGGCTGGTGAGGTTGCTTTGCTTGCCCAGACCATCAATGCCGTAGCTGGTGACCAGATTGCGCGGGTCGGTAAAGCTTTGAAGTTGATTGGCGGCATCGTAGGTCAAATAGCTGGTCGGGCGACTGGCATTGGCGGCCGGTGCTGCTTGCTGTACCTGTCGCATGCGACGCAACACATCGTACTGCATCTGGGTGGCGTGGTTCAGGCCATCGGTCACTTTGGTGCGGTTATCAACGGTGTCGTATTCAAAATCAAGGCGTATTTCTTGCGCCTGGGCCAGGCCAGTACAAGCGAGCAAGGCATAGCTTAGCAGCCGTGGCAAGACACGGCTGGGGCGGAAGATCGGGTTCATGGTCATGGTGGCAAATGGTTGCATTGATCGCATGTTAATAGGGTTGGTCGAAGAAGACGGTTGTTTCGCTGGATGCGCCAAAGCCGTTGCCAATGAAGCGGAAGGTGAGCCAGTGCGGGCCTTTCGATAGTCGGGCATACATATTCATTGCCGTCCAATCGGTTGCCTGCGTGCCGCAGCAAAAGACAACGGGGGTCCTGGTGTATTGCGTGTTGCCTTCCCAAATTTCAACACGGGTACTGCCGAGTGCCACCAAGGGTATGCCGCTGGTGGCAGAGACAATATTGACCGCGCAGGCGATGCCGGTATTGTCGCGTGCCGCATCGCAAATTGGCACAACCCGGGTGGCCTGAGCTGGTTGGCGCGTAACGACCACTTCTTCGGTTTCCACCGTATCAATCGCACCATTCCCAATAAAGCGGGCACGCAGGCGATGAGTGCCAACTGGCAAATAGTTAAAGTTGAGAATGGTGGTGCCGATGCGGCCTTCGTAGCCCGTTCCATCGGGGAAAATATCGCCAGTGGCAATAATGTGATTGCCTTCCAATAATTGCACTGTCGATGAGAAATAGCGCCAGGCCAGGCCGGGGTCGCCAATAATGCCACATTGGGTTGGGCCATAGATATCGACGGCTGTACCCCTCAGGCAACCCAGGCCCAGTTTCAGTACCGGACGCGCGTCGGTGATAAAGGTTTGGGGGGCCGAAAGCGCCGGGGCAAAATCACGGTAGCCGACAAATTTGGCTTGCAACTGGTGCGGCCCGGCACTCATGCCAGCCAACCACACCCGTACCTCGCCTGTGCTGCCCGATAATGGGCCATGCGCCAGAATCCGGTCGTTTTCCAGAATCTGAACCTCGACCCCGGCAAAATAGGGCCAAAATGCATTGGTAATTCTGATGAGGCAGGACGTGATGCCGACTATCGGGCGGTTGTCACATTCAAATTGTGGTACGACCGCAGGCGCGGGCGCGCGGGTAATACTTTTGATTGACGATTGGGATGCGGAAACCTGGGTATTACCTGAATATTTGGCCTGGACTGAAGAACTGCCCTGCGGCAGTACCGGGATTGGCAAGTTTAGTTGCACCATTGTTTGACCGGGCGTGTCCTGGGTTGGTAAGGCCGGGGTGCTGCCAGTGGCGATCAGGCGACCATTGGCGTACAACTGGATGGTGCCTGTGGTGTTTGCCGATACCGTATTTTGCGCAACACCTACCGTCACCAGGCAGGCACCACCGTAGGCATTGGCATCGTCGCAATTGAAATCAATGCTGGAACTCACGGATGGGGTAATAACTTGCTCGATGGTGTCAGAACTGCTGGGCAGATATTCGGTATTACCCGGGTAGACCGCGCGTAAAACATGGGTGCCGGGCGACAAATTGCTGACGATGATGCGGGCCAGGCCATTATGGATTTGGCCTGTGGCAATCACGGTATCGCCTTCCTTGATTTGCACATCACCCTGCGGGAATTTGCCGCTGACCCTGGCCGTCAGTTCCAGCAGATAACCTTCATGCACCTGCAAGCCGGAACTGTACAAGACGGTGCTGGTGGGGATGATTTCGGTGATGTTGGGGACGCCACGGATGGTGCGTTGCAGGCGGTTGAGGGCATCGTATTTGTGATCGGTCTGGTCGATCAGGGTGCCCTGGGCATCGCGCACCTGAATCGAGGTGCGATTGCCCATGCCATCGAGCACGTAATCAATGCGTTGCCCAAAGCTGTCGATTTGGGTGGTCAGGCGGTTGGCATCGTCATAGCCATACTCGACGTAGGCACCATTGGGCTGGGTGACTTTGTGAAGCAAGCTACGGCAATCGTATTCGTAACGGGTGGTATGGCGGGTGCCGTCTTTGGTGATCAGGGTGCTGGACTGCACTTCACTACCCTAGGGAAGCGCTGATTTAATCAATTTTTCGACACCAGAACGATTGTAAGTCATTGATTTTCAATGAAGCGATTTCTCCTGAAACGAATAAATCAGCGGTTCCCTAGATCTCGTCATCCCACAGCGAAATATCATGAGCTATAAATTCTACAACTGTACCTTCGTTTGGCTTTAATCCGCATGTATCAGCTAATGTCAAGGTGAAAATTGCATCGCCAACAGCAGCATAGGTTATGCGATTACCAGCCAGCTCACTGCAGTCCATGACAGCATGTATTGCGCCGCATACGTGAAAGCAACCATCTTCTCCAGTGGAGTCAATTCTTGCCAAGTTGGGACTATCAAGTATGCGGAAATCGGTTACATACTCCTGGCATATTTCGACTCCAAACTGAGATCCTTTACATTGATCTGATGTCCCACTTGCTGGCACAAATCTAGCAATTCCCTTGAAGACAGCGGAACTGAAATGAACTCGAAAACTTGGCATGTTTGTGAAGCCAATCAGCTTTGCCGTACTTTCGATAGTATCGATCACGATATTCATCGGTGGTGAAATCCCGTTAAAAATTTAGAAAATGACGTGACTGTTCAGCCCCTATGATGGCACAACAGTTGTTGTAAACAATTTCAAATTCGGGCATTATCCCGGTTATGAAAAAGAAACCCGCTCCCCCTGACCTGTCGAAACTGTCTTGCTTGCGAGGTCATTGAGCACCATGCTCTGGAGTACGTTTGCCAGTGCGGGCAAGTTCACACCAGCACCTTTCCGGAAAAAGTAACCGAGGCGGTGCAATATGGCCCTAACATTCGTGCATTGGGCGTTCATTTGACGCAAGGCCAGCTTTTACCTTTTGCCCGAGCTACTCAGTTGATTCACGATCTGTACGGCATCGCCATTTCGCCCGGAACCTTGGTCAATTGGGTAGCGCAGGCAAGCACGATCTTGCGCAGCAGTGCAGATTTGATTGCCCGGCATTTGCACCAGGCATCACTGTTACATGCCGACGAATCAAGGTTGTGCGGAGTCGTATTCAAGCATGACAAAGTGGCCGCATTCGCCACCCTTTTTGAGTCGATTTTACGCGAAGGTCAGCAACTGAACCCTCCCGCCAAATCGCCAACCGGAAAACGTGGCCGTATCAAACAGAGTTTCGCTTTCAATCTACTGCACCGATTACAGCTTCATGCCACCGCAGTGCTGCGCTTCATCCACGACCCAAACGCGCCCTTTACCAACAACCTTGGCGAACGCGCCGTGCGCATGCCCAAGGTCAAACAGAAAATCTCAGGTTGCTTTCGCACGCATGAAGGGGCCGACAATTTCAGTATTATCCGTTCATGCCTGGCCACTCTTTACAAACAGGGACACGGTATGCTCGAAGTCTTGCGAAGCGCATTTTTGGGCGAGCCAATTCTACCAGCCTCCTCCTGCTGAATAGTCACGTGTTTTTTAGAAAGTTAATTGGGTCGGGCTAGCGTTTTCATAGTCATCGATTGTTGGGAATACATTAATATCCAACTCTGCCCCAAATGAATTAATCAAATTCAGACAATTAAGATTAATCGAGCATGAGTATGCCTTATTGTAAATTTTTATCCTTAAAATGGGTGAAAATGCTTTAAGAGTATTCGCATTTCCCATAATGGGAGTTAGGAAGTCAACAATGGCTTGATTGATGTTGCCAGTTGGTTCCATGTCTTCGCCAATTATTAAACCTAAATCGTTATTTCTTTGGTCTTCAAAGTAATAATTTTTTTCTAAATTAGGACAGTCGTCAGGGAATTTTCCATGCCAGTGCTGCAAAATGAGGTCAACCTCAACTTCACGAGTATTAATTGAATCTGGAATCATTTTAATCTTTTCATTTTGGAATAATTAATTTTCTTCTCATAAATTAGTCTGACTAGCGCGTGTACGGTTGTGAATATATTGGGTTACTGTATCCGTTCACTTGTTGCTGCTTGGCACGAATTTGTATACATTTTTCTGACATATCGGCACACCCCATTTCTGTTGGAATTAGCCACCATGGAATAAGAAGCTCAAAAATCTCTGGATCAGCACAACCATTTTCCTTCCCATTTCGCCTAAAACGGCCTTTATTATCTGCCTTGGGTTTTCCTAATCTCAACCATTCTTGATAAAGCTCTTTTGCTTCTTGCTCAGAGTAATCATAACCACGCCCATTTTTATCTTTGATATGAGCCCAGTCCCAAAATTTCTTGGGTAGTCCGAAAAATTTATCAAATCTTGACAACCCCCTTGGATCAGTAAAATTGTTGGGGTTCCCTTCCACATAAGCATACGTATTCACGCCACCAGCAAGGCCAATCGGATCAGATTGCAAATACCGCCCGACTACTGATGGTACGACTTGATGATGGTTGTAATCCTAATTTGTTAAACTCGACACCTCTTGCGCTGACACCCGGACGATATTTGACTGAATAGTGGTACCAAACCACATTGCAGCCGCCCCGACTTGCAGGCAAATATCTGTAAGGGGGAGGGCTGGTTTGAAATACGGAATTTGACCTGGAACAGTGTCACTTCCAAATAAGCGGTTAAGTTCTTCACCTGCGATGGGCATTAGCAAATGATATGTAAATCGACCGTTTAAATCACGAAATCGTTCTATATCAACAGCTTTAGAATATTCTGAGTTATCCAAAGAGAAATTATTAATATGTAAATCAGGAAGAATGAATAATGCAGATCCTTGATTACCCCCACTATCACATCTAAATGCACGATACGAAACATGCAAGGTTTCGGCTTTGGCCAATTTAATAAAGTCGTATTGGCTAGAGAAGTTAATTTTCAAAAGAGTGATGGCATCGCTCCTGACATTACTTCGCGACTGAACAGCATTCCATACTCCGGGTAGCGCCGATAACTTAACGGTATTGATCGATTCATATCGCAGGTCTTGGAGGTCAGAAGTTCGGCACCCGAACAGCATGGCAAAAGGTACAAGGCACATTAATGCCGATGCAAAATTTTTCTTCATTATCTACTCTTTAAATGAGTTCAAAAAACGTAGCTAATCCGTTACACAAAACATCAGATATGCTATTTTGCAGGACATTCACACGCGTCCGAACTGATTGTATCAATG
>JBDLSU010000445.1:0-4913 GCA_039799405.1 Pseudomonadota bacterium
GCTCGATAACCTGACGGAGTGCCTTGGTGGTGCTTAACCAGTTCAAACGTATTTTCTTCTGTCAAGGTTGCCAAATTAGAACAAAGTTGTTGCCGCAAAACCATGCTGCATGAGCCATAAGAGCGTAAACCGATGCCATCCAGACTAAGTGCAGCATATCGGATTCGACTGCCCAATGTGCCAAACACCTCGGCTTCGACCATGCGGCGCTGGCTGTCATTCGCAAAGTCTGCAGCAGTACGGACTTGCGCTTCAGTTTGCATAGCATAAGTATTGTACAGGGGGCGATTGCCATTAAAAAATTGCCTGAAAAAGAGCGCATTATCATTGATAACCGCACGGGACTCATCAAGAATGTGCTGCATGAAGTCACGGGCCACTTGACCTGAATTACGCACGTCACAATCATTTAATGCAGCTCGAAAGCGTTGCTCTAGATGTGTAGCTTCGCGACTGGCCTGTCGAATATTTGGCAAGCCATGGCTTGCACCACAACAAGGGCAGCGCTCAAGTTCCCAAGGCATGGGATTGTGACAATCGGAGCAAGTTTCCATTTTAATGTTTCAGAGTAGAGACAGTACACATTGCAGTGTACCAAATGACCGATGCTTTGCAAAACCAATTCTTAGGCCAAAGTTCCTTCACCGATTATTAAACTGGTTTTTAAATCTTTATAAGCTTGCTTCAATTCGTTTTCAAAATTCGAACTCGCTTGGCGCGACAAGGGCGCAAGGCCGCATGCTTCCTGAAGAAATTCCACATTCAAATCACTACCGTCGTTTGATCTACATTTGGCATCAATCGGTCTTGAAACCTGCCTTTAGGAAAACCCTCTCCCGCCCCATCCAAACGCTTCCCTAGAATCGCCCCCATCATCTTCAAGGGCGAATTCATTCGATGCTGGAACTCAACCCCAAAATCACCAATGCTGGCCTGGCGCTGCCCCTCGGTACAGCACTCACGCATATTGCCTTTGGCACCGGCGCATTTGACCCAACTGGTGCAGAAACCACCTTGCGCGCAGAAGCCTTTCGTGTCCCTGTCACAACCGGGCGTAGCAGCGTGCCAACCAAGCTGCAAATTGGCGCACTGATTGGCGATCTTGACAGCCAAGGGCGCACCTTGAATGGTAAAACCGTGGGCGAAATTGGCCTGTTTGCGGGCAATGTGCTGTGGGCGGTCTGGAGTCGTGCCAGCGGCAATCTGTTTTTGAAGTCAGCCAACATCAACCACGCCTGGGCCTACAAACTCGACGTATCCGCGCTACCGCCTAATGCCGTCACCATCAACGTGAACGCGGATCAAGTCGGCATGGCTTCGATGCTGCTAGACCACCAGTCCGATCCCGATCCGCATCCGGCCTACGCCTTTAAAACAGCGGTGCAAAGCAACGCGTTTTGCTATGGCATGGATATCGGCACGCTCAATCAATACAAAGTCAATTTCACCCCGGTTTTAACGGCGCTGATTGACGGCATGATCGTGACCTTTCAAGCGGCCAGCGCCAATACGGGCGCAGCCACTTTTACCCCGAATGGCCTGGCCGCCAAGCCCATCGTCGGCGGCGCGCATGCGCCCTTGCAGTCCGGTGAGATTGTCGCGGGTGGCAAGGTGGAATTGATTTACCACGCCACGCTCGGAGCCTGGGCACTGCTGGCCTGTAGTGGTGGCGCATTACAAGTACCGAATGCGCAGCAAAGCACGCATGCCACCAATCTGGCGCAAATGAACGCCGCCATCAATGCAGCCGTCAGCGCCGCCATCAATGCGCTGCCCAATGCTGCCAATCGATTTTTTATCAGCCAATCCTGAAATCCTATGCCTTTATTTGGAACCCTTGCCGCAGCATCGCCTAACGCGGGCGCAACCACGCTGCTCTACACCGCGACCGAGAAAGTCACGGTCAACATCAACCTGTGCAACACCAATAACGCCACCAAGGCCAAGGTCAGGCTGGGCATTACCACCCAAGGTGCGCCCGCCATTTTTGAATATCGCGAATATGACGCCACGCTGCAACCCGCAGGCGGTGAAGACAATGGCAACGTGATTGAGCGCACCGCACTGCCGCTGGGTGTTGGCGAGAAAGTGTTCATGTATGCCGATGTCGCAGGGGTAGGGTTTCAAGTGTACGGGGTGAATTAATGCGCTCAGTTTTTAACAGGCCCATTAGTGCGCCCGCAAGTAGCGTCAATGCCGCCATCACCAGCTTCATGCGAACGGTTGGCATCGGTGCCCTGGCCGTGTTTGGCATGGGTGCGCAGACGGTGTTTTCTCAACCGGGCACCTATCAGTACACCGTGCCAGCAGGCGTTACCAGCATTCGGGTGCGGGTATGGGGTGCGGGCGGTAGCGGTGCTGCTGCGCTGGGGACGGGTTACGCCACTGGCGGCGGTGGTGGTGGCTATGCAATGGGCGTATTTACCGTGGTGCCGGGCACTACCTACACCATCACAGTGGGCACGGGTGGCGTCTCGGTACAAGGGGTGATCGCCAATACGAATGGTAATGTGGGTGGCGCATCCTCCTTTGGGGCACTGTTGTCAGCAACGGGCGGCGCTGGTGGACAGGCGGTAGCCATCGGCAATATTGCCACCGGGGGCGCGGGCGGTGTTGGCGTTGGCGGTGATGTGCAAATGCCGGGTGGACGCGGTGGCAGTAATTTCACCACCTTGGGTAACACCGTTGCTACGGGTGGCGGTGGTGCCGGGTCGCAACTGGGGCCTGGCGGTCGTGGTGGCGACACGACCAATGGCCAATATATTGGCACTGGCGGCGGTGGCATCGCCAATTATGGTGCAGATGCAATCAATGGGAATGGTGGCACTGGCGGTGGATCAGCTTTTGGGCAAGGGAACGGCCAACTGGGCGGCGTCGATGCCCTGGGCAATGCAGCCGCCATCGGTGCTGCTGGCACACGCAATCCATTGAACCTGTTAATGCGCTTTGCGCTGGAATTTTTTAATGGCGGCGGCGGCGGTGGTAACAATAACAATGCAGGTGGTGCGGGTGGTGATGGTGCAGGCGGTGGCGGTTGCGGCAACATTGTCATTAGTGCCGCAGGCAGTGGCGGTATCGGTGGCAACGGTGGTGGCGGCGGCGGCGGTGCCACGGGCGGTGCAGGCGGGTTGGCGGGTGGCGGTGGTGGTGCAAGCAATGGCGGCTGGTCGGGCAAAGGCGGCGGTGGTTTTGTGGTGGTCGAGTTTTAACAACAATGGTAAAAAATACTATGAACACCTGGATACGCAATGTGAATAATGTCGCTTGTGATGCGACCACGGTTGACCCAGCAACACTGTATCACCCGACCCTGGCGGTGCAATTTATCAGCGTGCCGGAAGATGTACAAAATGGTGCGCTTTGGACGGGTAAAGCCTGGGTCAACCCGGCCCCGCTTGACGTTGAGTCAGCGCTTGATCCGGTTACGCCCGCGTCCATCGCCCCGACCCTGCCCGCGTGGGCATTTTATGAGCGTTTTTCTGTGCAGGAAGCCGCTGCGATCAATGCCAGTGATGATCTCCTGGTGAAGGAACTACGCAACCGGCTTGAACGCCGGGAGAAGAACAATGTCCCGGTCGATTGTGCTGATCCGGATGTGATTGGCATGTTGGTCTTGTTGGTGCAAAAAGAACTGCTCACCAAGGAGCGCATGCGCCTGATCTTAAGCGTCAAGCAAGCCTGAGCATGCCCACACCCAGCGAAACCAATGCGTTCATTCAGGCGGTGCGGCGTGAAGCCAACCGCTTTGCTGCCCATGGTGGTGGCGTGCGCTATGACACCAAACCGGATGAACGCTACGACCTGACCTTGATTGCGTACCGGGTCTATGGCAGCCGCCATGAATTTATGGCGATCCTGGCCGCTGCCGGTCTGGATTCAGTCGAGCAAGTCATCCCAGAACAAACGCTATACCTACCCACCCTGAGCCAATTGCACAGCATCAAACGTAGCACCGGCTATTTAACCGACGCAGAAAAAGCCCTGTATGCCAGCCTCAACTAAAACCGCCCCTGGTCAAGCAATTCACCCGGCCCTGTTGCAAACAGCATCAGCGCGCAAAGAAGCTGCCCATAGCGCAGCATTTGATTTGGCACGGCGCAAAGCTGCGCAAACCATTTTGCACCCGGATGAAATCTCGGGCGACTATGATGCGGGTCGATTGTTGATGACCACGCGTGGCGGTGAAATTCGCCCTTTGACCATTGAAGATTTACGCGCCTTCCAGTCTCATATTCGCCAATTAAAGAAACGCTATCAGGGCGGTATTCAGGCGCAAAGCGTGATTGATTTGGCCCTGGAAGCAGACAGGCGACGGGCCAATCAGGAAATCCGCTTTGCTGTACCGCATTCGGTGCAAGGTGGCAAGGTGCATTTCATCACCAATGCCGGGCCAAAATCGACCGTCACCCGGCATCACGTTATGGTGGTGTTTCTGGATTTTGATGCGACCGTGGCCGCTTCCCCAAATGAACCCAAACGGCTTGCCAACATGGTCACCAAAGGGCGTTTGTTATTCGATTGCGACTGTGAGCGCCATACATTTTGGTTTCGCTACATCGCCACCATCGGCAAATATAACACCGGGAGAAATGAGACCGGCTACCCTAAAATTCGCAATCCTGGTCTGGTTGGTGTGGCCTGCAAGCACGTTTTGCGCACCATGAACACGATTTTGCGTGATGCCGCATTTCAACAGCGCATCGCGCAATCGGTCTTGGCTGCACGCGGGGTATTGGATCAGCGCGCCATCAAAATCCAGCGCACCCGTGCCGAGCAATTGCGCCAGGAGGCACAAGCACAAAGCCAAAAACGCGCAGCGCAGCGCGAATTACGCACCAGTGATGACAAAAAACAGGCCGCAGCAATGCGCAAAGCACAACGCGAACTGCAACAAAGTGCCGGGCAGTTGTATG
>JBDLSU010000446.1:0-3694 GCA_039799405.1 Pseudomonadota bacterium
AAAGCCAGGTGGATCCGGTAAAGCACGCCTCTTTTGACATTCGGGCGCTACACCACCAGATCCACCTGCTGCACTGCCCCCGCTTTACCACTCTCATATAAAAACACGCCGCTGCTGCGCACCTGACCCTGCAACTGGTTTTGCTGGTCTTTCAGGGCGAACGGGGTGGCGGTGTTATTCAAAAAGATCGCGCCCACGCCTTTTTCTGCCAGAGTTGTCAGTTGGTCGTTGCCGTCGGCGTCTTTGTTATACAGCCGCAATTGGCTGAACACGGCGTCGTTTTCATCGATTACCTGGTTTTGGTCGTTATCATAGGCGGCCAAATCCTGGAAGCCGTTACCACTTTGTGGGCCAAATAATTCTTTGCCGCTGTTAATGCTGCCATCGCCATTTTTATCCAGCGCCAAAAAGGCACTGCCTTCATTCACGAAATGCACTTGCTCGCTGGTGCCATCACCGTTCAAATCAAAGCTGACACTACCTTCACGCAACGCAACCTGCTTGCCATCGAGATTGATCACCAGCGGATCGACAGGTTTGCCATTGACCAGATGGCGCGTGGTTTGCTCGCTGTAACTGCGTTGTAGTGTTAAATCGACCGAGAAATCGATTTTCCTGCCATCGGCAGTGGTGACACTGCCTTGCGCCTTGAAGTTGGTTTGCTCGGTTTCGGTATGGGTTTCGGTGCGGGTCTGGTGGATTTGCGACCCGGCGGGAGCCGCAGGCGCACCCGCAGCCTGAGTGGGGGCCGGATCTGACTGGGCCGAAGCCAGAGTGTCATCGAGCGTCAACTGAAAGCTCGATGATTCAAAACGGGTACCGGTGATCTGTTCAAACAACGATTTCACCAACTGATAGCGCGGATCGGCCGTGAGTTCCTGTTCATCCGGCACCGGGTCGGTGGCAGCGGTATCGGGCAAGGCGGACAGGTCGGGGCCGGATGCTTGCGCCGCATTGCGCCCTTGCTGCGACAATTGCACCACGGTAGAGGCGCTGGTGTTGCTGAACGAACTGGCATTGCTGACAATGCGGTTGGCAATGGCACCTGGCGGCTTGCCCGGCTTGTCCAGCGTGACTTGCACGCTGGTATGCTCTTGCGCGGTATGGGTCGCGGCCAGTTGTAATTGTGATGATTCGATTTTCATGCCGACCTCCGGTTGCCAGGCTCACACTACGCTGCCCGATATGCAAGACTTAAGAAGGTTTTCGGCACAAGTTGCCCAAACTAAATGCTGGATCAGCAGAAATATTTGACCAACCCGCACCCCAGGTAAGCAAAAAAGCGCAAAAGATACGTTGACAAATCGCCCTGAGTGAACAGGTCGCCGCTAATTGGCCTTACAGATAATATGCCGTGCTGGTCATCACCTTGGCCATTGCTTCCATGGCCTTTTGCACTGGCGGTGGCGGTTCTTGCGCGCCCATGGCTTTGGCGGCGGCACCGTGGGCGATTTCATCGAGCCGCATTTGCTCGACGATGGCGCGCGATTTTTCGTCTTGCTGCGGCAAGCCATCCGCTTGTTGCTGCAAATGACTTGCCAGATGTTTTTCTACCTGACGCTCGGTTTCCACCACAAAGCCCAGGCTTTTGGCGTCGCCCAGATGCGCCGCCACCGTGCCCATGGCATACGCCCCGGCATACCACAGCGGGTTGAGCAGACTGGGCTGTGCGCCCAATTCTTGCAAGCGTTCGGCAGTCCAGGCCAAATGGTCTTCTTCTTCGCGCGCAGCTTGTTCAAACTGGCTGCGCAAGGTTTGGGTTTTGGCAAAGCGTGCCTGCGCCTGGTACAGCGCCTGGGCGCAAACTTCGCCCACATGATTGACGCGCATCAAACCAGCGCTATGGCGTTTTTCAGCGGCGTTGAGTTCACCCTCCTCTGCCGCAGCTTCCGGCGTCGGGCGCGCCGCCTGCGCTACCCCACTCACCACGCGCAAGGCTTGATCCAGTCCAACAATCAATTGATCCAGACCGGCATTCCCGAATGGCAACTTAAACATGGGTGTTGATCCTCAAGCAGATAATGAATTTTAGCGGATCCGGCATTGTGCCTTGAATTGGCAAAATCTGCTTGCGCCAGATCAAGCCGACTCTTCTGGCGCTTGGGTGGCACGCACAAACAATGGGGCCAGCCACAATCCCAGCTCAAACAGCAAACACATGGGGATAGCCAGACTAAGTTGGCTGACTACATCCGGTGGCGTCACGATGGCCGAAATAATGAAGGCACCAACCACCGCATACGGACGAATCGCACGTAATTTGTCAACGCCGACAATACCCATGCGCACCAGCACCACTTGCACCACCGGCACTTCAAAGCAAGCGCCGAACGCCAGACACATGCTGGTGACAAAATCGAGATAATTTTCAATATCCGGGGCCACCGAAATCGATTGCGGCGCAATGCTGTAAATAAACTTGAACACCTGGCCAAATACCAGAAAATAACTGAAGGCCACTCCCGCCAAAAACAAAAATGACGAAGAAATCACCAGCGGCCACACCAGCCGCTTTTCATGTTCGTACAAGCCCGGCGCAATAAAGGCCCAGGCCTGATAAAAAGTCCAGGGTAAAGACAGCAAAAACGCCAGCAGCAGCGTGACCTTCATCGGCACCAGAAACGGCGCAATCACGCCAGTGGCAATCATTTTGGCACCGACCGGCAGCGCAGCCATCATCGGTTGCGCCAAAAAGTCGTAAATACGCGGCGCGCCGGGCCAAATCAGCAAGATCACGAAGATCACCACCAGACCCAAAATCGCCCGCACCAGGCGGTCGCGCAATTCGATCAGGTGCGAGACGAACGATTCGCCCGCTGCATCTTTATCCAGATTGATCATTTAGTAAAAAGAAGGAGGTGGAGTGGATTTACGATGTCTGGCAACACGGGCCGCACCCGAGAGTGCCCGTGCTTTGACACCCGCATGGTTTTTGTACCACTGTGGTATAGCCGAAGTACGCGCCAGTTTTTTGCGCCGGAACTGGCGCGCCTTGTACAGCATTTGCGAGCGGGTCGGCAGATTCAGGTATTGGTCGGCCGGTGGTTGCCAGGCATCATTGATTTCGGCTTCGACCTGCTGGATTTCTTCAGTAACACTGGACTGAAAATCCTGCGCCGCGCTTTCCACATCGTTTTGCATGCGGCGCAGTTCTTCCAGCTCGATTTCGCGACTGACTTCCGATTTGACCTGGGTAATATAGCGCTGTGCCCGCCCGTACAGCGATCCCATCATGCGCGCCACGCGCGGCAGTTTTTCCGGGCCGATCACCACCAGCGCCACCACCCCGATCAGGGCCAGTTTGGTTAAGCCAAGATCAATCATAAGGTTCGGCTACCTTCAAGTTGACACATCAGGACTTCGGCTTTTCTTTGGCATCCACGTCAATCGTGGCCTTATCGGCGACCTGGGCCGGCTTTTCATCTTCCCCCTTGATTCCATCCTTAAATCCTTTGACAGCCTTGCCAAGATCGCCGCCAATATTGCCCAGCTTTTTGGTGCCAAACACCAGCACGATCACCAGCAGCACGATCAACCAGTGCCAAATACTAAAACTACCCATGTTAATTTCTCCCGACCTTCAAATTAAACTGCATCAACTTGCTACCCTTAAACCGGCGCGCCACCCAAAACATGCATGTGCAGATGGTACACCTCTTGCCCGCCATCAGGGCCGGTATTAATCAGGGTTTTA
>JBDLSU010000447.1:0-5002 GCA_039799405.1 Pseudomonadota bacterium
GGCTCAGGCGCGCCTGCAATACGCTGGCCCGGCCTTGCCCCAGTTGTTCCAGCCCGAAGGGGCGATGGCATAGCACATCGTCCTTGCTCAGGGCTTCGTTATCCAGCAAATGAATCTGCCCGACCCCGGCATTGGCCAGTTCATCCACCATTTTGACTGACCACGGCTCCAGCCCGATCACCAGCAAACGGCAGGCGGCCAAATCCTGGCTGGATTTCTTGTCCGGATGCTGCCAGGCATTGAGAAAGCGCTCGTGCGCCGGCCACGGCGGCATGAAGGCCTGATCATCAGCCACTTCTTCCAGCAAGCCATGTTTTTTCAGCAAATTCAGCACGGCAATGACGCTGGCATCGGCATAGCCCGGAAGCTGCGCGCAAACACCGTCCTGATCATATTGGCCTTGCAGCAAGGGGCAAATGGTGCTGACAAAATCACTGACATCTTTGCCATGCAATTGAAAATCGCCCAGGTCGGATTGCAACAGCACGCCCTGTGGATTGGGGGTAATGGTGGCAGCGGGAGATAATAAAAGTTTTTTCATCGTGGTTCCAAGCTCATTTTTAGCGCCGGGTCAGCGCGATCAGCGGCCCTTTTTTATATCAATCATGGCAGGAGGCAAGGTATGACGACGCCTCCTGCGCCCTTCAAGCACAAGCCCGGGCCAATTTTGCAGCAAACTGGCCCGGCCTGCGCTTGAGCAGGCTTACTGGCTGCTGCTGGTTGCACTCATCACGCACAGACAAACCGGCCCGCCTTGGCTGGTCTGACAAGTCACGCACTGTGCCGCAGTCGCGCATGGCATGCAGGGCATACAAGGTGCGCATGGAGTGCAGGTGACGCACTGCGCCGTCACGCATTGCGAACTGACACACTGCGCGCTAACACACTGCGGACTTGGCTGGCAGCACAAACACTGCGCCGCGCTCCCCTGAAAGCCTGTTGCACAAGGTGAACAAGGCGAACATGGGCTACAGCTTACACACTGTGCCACGGGCTGGCAGCAGAAACACTGCACCGCCGCGCCCTGCATACCGGTGGCGCAAGGCGAGCATGGGCTACAAGTGACGCACTGCGCCACAGGCTGGCAGCAGAAACACTGCGCTGCCCCGCCCTGCACACCGGTAGCGCATGGCGAGCACGGGGTGCAAGGCGTACACATGACGCATTGCGCAGTCGGCTGGCAGCACAGGCAATGGGTGGTGGCCTGGGCTGTGGCACATTGCACGGTCGGCTGGCAACACACACACTGGGCCGTGGGCTGACAGCAAAGACACTGCGCAGCAGATTGACACAATACGCACTGCACCGTGCTATTACACAAGGCGCAGGGTGAACAGGGTGAGCAAGGCGTGCAAGTGACGCATTGCGCGTTGGACTGGCACACAGCGCATACCACATTGGCGTTGGCGCTCTGGCACTGGGCCTGGCACATGGCGCAGAAATTGACGATGCACGGCCAGCAAGTGGTTTGGCATTGCTGGCACTGTTGGCACAGCGCGCAGAAATTGACGATGCAAGGCCAGCAAGCACTCTGGCATTGCAGGCACTGCTGGCACATGGCGCACAGCGTCACAATGCAGGGCGAGCACAGCAATGGGCAAGGTGCGCACTTTTCGCAGGTATCGCATTTCAGCACCGCTTGATTGGCACTATAGGTTTCTTCCAGCGATTTTACCTTGGAGGTCAACTCCGTCAGTTGTAATTGCAATTCTTTGATGATGTCACTCATGATATTTCTTTCCAAAAAATGATGGCAAGAGCCAATGGTCTTCATCCAAAACATCCCCTGCAAAATAGCGCAGGAGCTACCTGTCGGTGCAGAGCGACCAGGCACGACAGAGCCAGCCGGGTCGTTGTCGGCACCGTTGCTGCTACAACAAGCTGTAACTATTTGACTTTGGTCAGGGTGTTGGCCGTAATGTGCGGAAACACCAGTGAGCTGCCATCGGCCTGCGGGAAATTCAGGCTGATGTTTTGCGAATACTGCAGCAGCAATTGCCCGTTCGACAGCTCTTCCAGCCACAGCGTATTGGTAAACTGTGACACGTCGGTATGGCGCTTGATAAACGGGATATTGCTGACCCCACCCCGGTTATTGCTATCAACTTCAATCACATGGGTGCGCAATACATTCACCCCCATTTGGCCCAACGCGCTCAGGGCGTCTTGCAGCACAATATTCGGGTTGATATTGGGGTTGGAAGGAATATTGGTGCCGTATGGCGCGGCATAACCGGGCGGTGCATCTTGCGGCAGCGCATTGACATCCGGAATTGGCGGCGCGCCATCAATGATGCTGACAGCACCCAGCGCCAGAATCGAATTGCCATGCGGAACAGAAACCTGCTTCACAATTTGCCGCGCCGGATTTTGCGGCGGTATCGGGTTCGGTGCCGGAGGGCTTGGTATATTTGGCGGGCAATTTTGTGGCCCCTGACCTTGTGGGCCAGTGATCAGGTTGAGCCAGGCCCCATTTTCTGCATGCACCAGTTGGTTGGCTTGCGGCCCATCCGAGAAAAATACCCGTTGCTCGTAAAACAGCGTGTAACAATCCTGCTCATCCACCCCGCCCCGGTTGGCGACCTTGCCCTGAATGGCGCTAAAGGTCATCACTTCGTAGTAAAAAAGGTTTTTCAGGATAAAACCATTGGGTGCGGTAGCCTGCGGAATCGGCATCACGTTAAAGCCATTGGTTTTGCCACTGACCCAGGTGCCAACCAGGCCAGCCAATGGCCCCAACTTGGCCAGAATTTTAGGATTAGTATCACCACCGCCGGGTGCCAGCAAGGGAATGTTGAAATCAGGAACGAATTGCGGTATCGGATGAAACGGACAGCCCGTGCTGGTCGGTGCAGTTACCGGACACACTTGCACAGGCGCAACACGCAGCGGATTGGTCGCCAGACGCTCCACCGCCGAGTGCAACTGCGCAACCCCGGCCTGGATTTGCGTCAAATCTTGATCAGAACTCATATTCTTCATGCTCCTTCTTAAATATTTGGGATTAAGAAACGGAAATCAGAAAAAACAGCAGGCAGCAGGCACAACCACATCATGGGAACTGCCTGTCACTGGAATGAGTGTAACAAGTTCAATCTTATTTACCAGCATTGGTACGGTAACAATTGGATCACATTAGCAACAAGGTATCATTCGCAAAAACGACAATAAATCTACTATCCCAATCTACCGAAACGGTAGAAATTTATTTAAAAGCGTGAAATCAGATTTTTCAAATTTCGCTTGCGTATTCGCCAAACCTTCGGCTATGATCTGCCACTCACCTCAACCCAACGCCAGAAAGGAGTTCATCATGATCGTTACCCATTTGCACACTTCTTCCTCGGGCCTGGTCTTTGCCAAACTGAATTAATCCTGCTCGCGCTGCTTCACAATCTCACAGCGCCCTGATTTTTGTTTCGCATCAACCCCTTCTCCAGTGCCCGATTCCATTAGCTTTTTTTGGAATTTTATTCTATGGGCAATTATTTTCAGCAAGTATCCGATGGCATCAACCTGATCGCCTCGAACCAGTTGTGGCTTGAAGACGCTGCCGTGCAGCAGCTCAAAACCACAGCACAATTACCCGGTATGCAGCGCGTGGTCGGCTTACCGGATCTTCACCCAGGTCGCGGCTACCCGGTTGGTGCCGCATTTTTTTCAACCCAGCGTTTCTACCCTGCCCTGGTCGGCAATGACATCGGCTGCGGCATGGCTTTGTGGCAAACCGATTTGCTGGCCGCCAAAGCCCGGCCCGACAAGCTGGATCAACAACTCGGCAATCTGGATGGCGCAATCAATGAGGCCGAATGGGCCGCATTGGAACAGATTGAACCCGCCATTACCCTGCACCTGCAAGCACTGCAAAGCGCGATGCCAGCCGCCGGACTGGATAGCGCGGCACTGCGTTCGCTTGGCACCATTGGCGGCGGCAACCATTTTATTGAATTGCAAGTAGTTGACCAGGTGCTGGATGCAGCCCGGTTTGAGGCGGCGCAATTGCAGGCCAAGCGCTTGCAAGTGCTGGTGCATACGGGTTCGCGCGGTTTGGGCCAGCAGATTTTGCGCCAGCATGTGGATGAATTTAGCCATGCCGGGCTGGAAGCGGGTAGCGCGGCAGCCCGGCACTATTTGCGCCAACACGATGCGGCTTTGCAGTTTGCCAGACTGAACAGGCTGCTGGCAGGGCTGCGCGTACTGCAGCGTTTGCGTTGTAGCGGCGCTTTGGTGCTGGATGTGCATCACAACTTTGTCGCGCCAGTCAATATTGATGGCGCAGCCGGTTGGCTGCACCGCAAAGGGGCCAGCCCCAGCGACCAGGGCTTGGTGATGTTGCCAGGCTCGCGTGGTGATTACGGTTATCTGCTGGCACCAGGCGCGCAGGATGCCGATGCCGCCAGCGCCCTGCACTCGCTGGCACACGGGGCCGGGCGCAAATGGCAGCGTGGCGATTGCAAGGGGCGCTTGTTCAAACTGGCCACGCCGCAGCAACTGTCGCGCACCGCCTTGGGTGGCCGGGTGATTTGTGAAGACAAAGCGCTAATTTACGAAGAAGCGCCACAGGCTTACAAAAATGTCGATAGCGTACTCGATTGCCTGACCGGGGCCAATCTCGCGCAGGCGGTGGCGCGCAACAAGCCGCTGATCAGCTATAAAACCCGTGGGGAGTGCTGCTAATGATCTGGCTACAAATTAGCGCCAATACTGGCCCACAGGAATGCTGTCTGGCGGTGACCAAAGCGGTGCAGCAATTGCAAAAAGAAGCGCGTGCCGCCAAGGTGGCGCTGTCGGTGCTGGAACAGGTGGATGGCCCGGTCGGCGGCACCTTGCGTTCGGTGTTGCTGGGTTTGCAGGATCTGGCACAGGCAAATGATGCGGATGAAACCAATGGCGCTGACCACGCGAATAGTTCAGCCGCGCAACTGGCAGCGCGCTGGCGCGGCAGTTTGTTATGGATTTGCGAAAGCCCGTATCGCCCCGGCCACAAGCGCAAAAACTGGTT
>JBDLSU010000448.1:0-6098 GCA_039799405.1 Pseudomonadota bacterium
CCAAAAAGGCTGGAGCTGAATAATGCGCTACCTTGTTCGTGGCAATGCGCCAAGTCTGTTGCAGGATAGTCAGTGGCTGAAAAGCAAAAAGCAATGGCGTGATGTGGGCAATGATGACAAGGCAATCATCTGGCAGCAACTGGATTTGATGCAAGACGGGCGATGCGCTTACTGCGAGCGCGAGTTGTCTGTGCAAGGGAAGCGGCACATCGATCATTTTCATCAACGCCGCGCTTGGGCCGCTGGCACGTTTGCATGGGAAAACCTGTTTGGTTCTTGTAACGATGAACAGTGTTGCGCCAAACACAAGGATAATCACGCAGGCAAATATGATTGGCAAGACTTGCTGAAGCCGGATCAGGATAATCCGGATGATTTTCTGGAGTTTTCTTCCGATGGCACGGTCAGACCAAAAGAGGGGCTTGATCCGGAAAAAAGGCGACGTGCAGAAGTTACACTACGCGTGTTTAATCTTGATGCCGAGCGCGGTCCATTGCGCCGTATGCGGCAACAAGCCATTGTTGGCTGGTTGAACAGCTTGGAAGAACTCCGGCAAATGGATGATGGCAGTCCTGAAATGGGGGAGGTGATTGAAAAGGAACTTGCACAATGGCTGACGCAGATTGAAGAACGCCCTTTTTCCACGGCCATTCGCCATGCGTTGCAACAGTAATGCTTCGTTGACAGTAACTATTTCTGTGTGGATGTCTTGATGTTTCTACAATGAGGTGGCACCACCAGTTGAAAGCACAGCACACTGTGGTCAAACACAAAAAGGGCGCGACCTGCCGTTTCCGGCACGCCGCGCCCCGCTTTTATACCTGGTCAAATCTTACAGCTATCGCACCTGTTACGAATGATAAGCCGACTCGCCATGGCTGGTAATATCCAGACCTTCACGCTCTTCGTCTTCCGGCACCCGCAAGCCAATCACCAGATCCACCAGCTTGTAGGCCACCACCGAGACCACGGCCGACCACAGCACGGTGGTACCCACGGCTTGCGCCTGAATCCAGAGTTGTCCACCAATTGAATACGCATCAGTGGACATTTTGGCGGTGACGTTGTCAAAAATCCCGACCCCACCCAGGCTTGGTGCTGCAAACACGGCCGTCATTAACGCCCCGAAGATACCGCCGACACCATGCACGCCAAACACGTCGAGCGAATCGTCAGCACCAATCAAACGCTTCAGGCCATTTACGCCCCACAAGCATACAATGCCAACCAGCAAACCAATCACCAGCGCACCCATCGGGCCAACATAACCGCAAGCCGGGGTAATCGCGACCAGACCCGCCACGGCACCGGAAGCCGCGCCCAGCATCGACGGCTTGCCTTTATGCAGCCACTCACCAAACACCCAGCTCAGGGTTGCCGCAGCGGTTGCCAACAGGGTATTGACAAATGCCAGGGTAGCGGTATCGCCTGCTTCCAGTGCGGAACCGGCGTTAAAGCCAAACCAGCCCACCCACAACAGCGAAGAACCGATCATGGTCATGGTCAGCGAATGCGGTGCCATCGATTCACGGCCATAGCCAACCCGCTTGCCGATCATGATCGCACCAATCAAACCAGCCACTGCTGCATTGATATGCACCACCGTGCCACCGGCAAAGTCGAGCGCGCCTTTTTGCCACAACCAACCGCCCCGGGCAGATTCAGCCGCAGCACTGGCTGCATCTTTAAAGCCATCCGGGCCAGGCCAGAACCAGACCATATGCGCAATCGGCAGATAGCTGAAGGTGAACCACAATACGATGAAGCACAGCACAGCGGCAAACTTGGCACGCTCGGCAAAAGCACCGACGATCAGGCCGCAGGTAATGGCGGCAAAAGTGCCCTGGAACGCAACGTAGGCAAACTCCGGAATCACCACACCCTTGCTGAAAGTGGCTGCGGTAGTGAAGGTACCCTTGAGCGGATCAAAAATGCCCTGCAAAAACAGCCGGTCAAATTTGCCGATAAAGGCACTGCCTTCGGTAAAGGCCAGCGAATAGCCAAACACGCACCACAGAACAATGATCAGCGCAAATATCATGAACACTTGCAGCAGCACCGACAGCATGTTCTTGGTGCGCACCAGGCCACCGTAAAACAGTGCCAGACCGGGGATGGTCATCAAAATCACCAGCATGGTGGCGACCATCATCCAGGCGGTATCGGCTTTATTTGGCACCGGTGCTGGAGCAGCCGGTGCCGCAGCTTCAGGCGCAGAAGCGGCGGGTGTTGACGCTACGGCAGAAGCTGCCGCCGATGGCGTGGTGGCGGAAGCGGCAGGGGCGCTGGCCGCTGGTGCCACCATGCTGGCTGCAGGCGCAGAAGCTGGTGCCGCCATGCTCGCCGCCGACGCGGAGGCTGATGCCTTGGCCTCTTCCGCACTGGCCGTGCCTACCAGGCCCAAGCTGAACATTGCCAGCCAGGCGCAGGCTAATCCTTGAATCAGTCTATTTTTCACGAGCATTCTCCTTACAGGGCTTCATTGCCGGTTTCACCGGTACGTATCCGCACAACTTGCTCCAGCGAATACACAAAAATCTTGCCATCACCGATTTTGCCAGTGCGGGCGGCGCTTTCAATCGCCTCGATCACCCGGTCTACAATCGCGTCATCCACCGCCGCCTCAATCTTGGTCTTGGGCAGAAAATCAACCACATATTCGGCCCCGCGATACAACTCGGTATGACCTTTTTGCCGCCCAAACCCCTTCACCTCGGTCACGGTAATGCCTTGCACACCCATTGCTGACAAGGCTTCACGCACTTCATCAAGCTTGAAGGGTTTAATAATTGCAGTAATCAGTTTCATTTTGCGGCCTCATCAAAAAGTTTTGGAAACCGACAGTGCCGCACCGGTTTTACCCAGATTTTTTGCGTCACGGCCGACATACACATCGGTACTGGCGCGATACAAGGCAAATGCCACGCTCGCCACACCCAGATCCTTGGTTATGCCAACTTTGTAATCACTATAACTAAAAGCCGAATTATTGCGCACCGACTGATGCCCGGCATGCAGGTTCAGCGTATAGCCACCGGTCAGGTCAATATTGGCCCCCACATCCAGATAACCGCTGCGCTTGCTGTCAGCAAAGCCAAACACATTGGTCAGCGCATACGAATACTTGACAAAAGCCGGACCAAAGCCGATCTGACCATACACTTCGGTGGTATTGGCACTGGGTTTGAGGCTATTGGATGGATAAATGTAGGTCAACAAGCCCACGTCATAACTCACATCCTTGGCAATCTCCCCTTTTTTACCGCCATACAAATCGATTTCGACATTGCCATCACCACCTGCATCAGTAACCCATTTGATGGTGGACGCCCAGGCCCCGGCATAAAATCCGCTCGGATTATGGATATAATCCATCCCGCCTTGCAAGGCTGGCTTCAGGCGGGTTTGCGAGATACCACGGTAGCGGTAGTCGGTGGTCAGGGCGGCATTAAAGCTGACTTCATTGTCTGGCTTTTTTTCTTCAGCCTGAGCCCAGGTCCCCACCAAAGCAAGCGATAATGTCAACAAACGCGACACCATAAAATTTCCTGTAGTTTTCTTCATGGCAATTCCTTCGTGGTGGATTGAAATTCAAAAAAGACGGCAAGCACCTAGCTTTCAAGGCAGTAGTAGCAGAAGTCATGCCAGCACCCACGCAGCAAATTGATGGCAGGCAAGGACTGGAAATGCATTAAATCAGCCCCATATAAGGCTGGCGCACCAAAACAATGCAAAAATCGCCGGAGTGGCAAGAAAATATGCACCATGGCGGTGCAAAGACCACACCCAGCCAATCTAAGGATCGAAATCGACATGAACAGCTTTTTTAACGATTTGCAAAGCAAGATCAACCAGGCCATGGAAGCCACCCCGGCCAAGGACATTGAAAAGAACGTCAAGGCCATGATGAGCCAGGGGTTTTCCAAGCTGGATCTGGTGACGCGGGAAGAATTTGATATCCAGAGCCAGGTGTTGGCAAAAACCCGTGCCAAGCTGGAAGCGCTGGAAGCGAAGGTAGCGCAACTGGAAGCGATGCTGGTACCCGCTGCAGCGAGCACTTCATCTGCAGCAAGCGCTTCAGCCGAAATGGCCGCGCCAGAAGCCGCCCCCGAGTCAGCGGCAGCAGCGACTGAGCCGACCGTGTCGATAGAAAAAAGCTGAACCCTTCACGCTGGCACAAGCAACAGCAGCGCGCGAAAGCAGTTGCTTCAGTGCCCGCGCACAAAAGTCGATTTCACCAGCGCCGCACCGGCCCCGCTGCCGGAATCAGTGGCCGTGGTTTGACTGGTCGCCAGCGCCTGATCGCGCTGGCAGCGCAATTGCGCCATGGTGGCGCTCAATTCCTTCTTCAGGGTACGAAGTTGCCGCATATGCGCATCAATTTGCGCCATTTTGGCGTGTAATTGTTGTTCGATCTCGTTGCGGCCAAACTGCCCTTGCGCCAATTGCGGCAAAATCACGCGGATTTCAGCCAATGAAAACCCCAGCGACTGCGCGCCGCGAATAAATTTCACCAGCTTCAAGGCTGCCTCATCATATTGGCGGTAGCCATTGGCCTGGCGGATCGGCTGCGCCAACAGGCCCTGTTTTTCGTAATAGCGCAAAGCATCGACCGTTACCCCGGCGGCGTGCGCCAACTGGCTGATATTCACTAATCCCTCCCTGACGAAACACTTCGTCCAAGCCATTGAAAAAATCGCTTGACCCCGGTGTATACACCAGGCTTTAAGCTGTTGTCCATGGTAGCCGATGTGCGGCTATTGATGTTGATTATCTGATTCAGGCCAATTCAGTCCGAATCATCCATTGTGAGGACCACCATGCGCACCAGCCATTTACCCACGTTTGCCCGCTTCACCCCGCTCAACCGATTCACCCTGCTTGCCCGCTCCGCCCTGTTCGCGACCACTTTGCTGGTCGGGCTACCTGCACTGGCACAAGCTCCCCAGCCCGACAGCCTGCCGAAGGTTGGCTTCAGCATCATCAAAACCGGACGCGTGGCGGTGGCCGAGCGCTTGTTACAACCGGATGGCGCTTACGGGCGCAAGATCGATTCCAATTTTTCCGCCTTCCTGATCAAACATGGCAGCGATTACCTGCTGTTTGACACCGGCCTGGGCCAGGACATCGCCGCGCAATATCAGGCCGACATGACCTGGTGGCAACGCCCTTTCTTCAAGTATGAAGCACCGCTGCAAGCGGCCAGCCTGCAATTACAGCAAGCCGGTTACCCGCTGCCGGGTCGTATCTTGCTCAGTCACAGCCATTGGGATCACGCCAGCGCGCTGGCGGATTTCCCACAGGCGCAAATTCTGGTCGCAGCCGAGGAAATGGCGCGCATCGACCACCCCAGCCGTGGTGCAGGCGGCACCTGGCAATCGCAACTGGCCCAGATCAAGCCAAGCCAATGGCAGCAACTGAAGTTTGACCCGGTCGGGTATCAGGGTTATGCCCAAAGCCTGGACTTATTTCATGATGGTTCGGTAGTGGTGGTGCCGATGCCGGGCCATACCCCCGGTTCGGTCGGTCTGTTTGTGACGGTGGATTCAGGCAAGCAATACTTTTTTATCGGCGATGTGGCCTGGACCGTGGCGGCCTTGAGGGCCGGGTCGGGTAAATTCTGGGCGGCGGCGCAGATTGTGGATGACGACCACGAGCAAACCCGGGCCAGTGCGCTCAAGGTGCAGCAATTGATGCAACAACAGAGCGCACTGCAGGTGATTCCCGCGCACGATAGCGCGGTGCAAGATCAGTTGGGGTATTTTCCGGCCTGGGTAAAATAAATGCCTGCCACAATTGCCGCCTGGCTTACTGCATTAATGCGCCTGCTCCCAGTTTTTTCCCACGCCCACTTCGGCCAGCAGTGGCACCCGCAATTGCGCCACCTGCGCCATCAGGCGTGGCAATTCGGTTTTCATTAATTCCAGCTCGGCGTCCGGCACTTCCAGCACCAGTTCATCATGCACTTGCATAATCAACAGGCTCTGCTTGTTTTCGGCCTCCAGCCAGTCTTGTACCGCAATCATGGCCAGTTTGATCAAATCAGCAGCCGTGCCCTGCATTGGCGCATTGATCGCGGCGCGCTCGGCCCCGGCTTT